>NZ_JBHUWD010000001.1:129402-308546 GCF_042670205.1 Luteimicrobium sp. NPDC057192
TTTGGTGTTTGGGGGGGGCGCCCCCCCCGGGGGGCCACCCGGCGGGCCCCCGGGGCGGGCCCGTGTTTGGGGGGGGGGGGGGCGCGCCCCCCCCCCCCCCCCCCCGCGACTGGACCCTCACCGACTGCACCCGGTCACACCGGCAGAACCACCACGTAACGCTGAGGCTCGACGCCTCGCGAGTCGCTCGTGAGGCCTGAGGCCGCGACCTGGTCGTGCACGACCTTGCGCTCGAAGGCGTTCAGGGGATCGAGCGCAAGCTCCTTCCCCGTCTCCTTCACCGTCGCGATGGCTGACGTGGCGATCTCGACGAGCTCAGCCCGGCGCCGCGCGCGGTAGCCCGCGACGTCCAGCATGAGGCGGCTGCGCTCCCCCGTCTTGGTCTGGACGGCGAGCCGCGTGAGCTCCTGGAGAGCTTCGAGAACTTCGCCATCAGCACCGGCGAGGTGCCGCAGCGCCGCCGCGTCGTCGGCGACGATCTCGACCGCCGCCCGGTCGTTCTCGACGTCGATCTCGATGTCGCCGTCGAGGTCGGCGATGTCGAGGAGCTCCTCGAGGTAGTCGGCGGCGATCTCGCCTTCCTCCTCGAGCCGCTTCGTCGGGCCCGGCTCGGCGGGGTGCGTCTCGGAGGACGTCATGTGATTCTCCTTCAGTACAAGCGGACGGCCAGCGCTGCGACGCTGCAGCGCCTGGTCGAGGGGATCTCAGGCCGCGGAAGCGGCGCGGGTGCTACCGCTTCTTGCGCTTCTTGCCCGACCCGGGCCCTGCCGGCCGCTGCTTCGCCGTGCCGGCCGAGCCGCTCGGCTTGCCCGCCTGCTTGGTGCCGCTGGCACCAGCCGACTTCGCGGCCTGACTCGTCGAAGCCCCCCGCGCGGGAGCCTCGTCCGCGGCGGTCGCGGGCGGCTCCGCAGCGACGTTCGACTCGGCCACGGCGCCGGCCGGCTTCGCAGGACCGCGGTTCCGGTCCTTGCGCTTGGGCTGCTGACGCTGACCGCGGGGCGCCTCGATGATCAGGGGCTCCTCGGGGATGATCCCCTTGGCGCGGTCGCGCGCTGCCTTCTTCTCCTTGTAGATGCGCTCGGCCTCGGAGCCCGGCGCCGGCATGCGCTTGATCGTGTAGAACTGCTGCCCCATGGACCAGAGGTTCGTCGTGGTCCAGTAGACGAGAACACCGATCGGGAAGTTGATGCCCGAGATGGCGAAGATCACCGGGTAGCCCCAGAGCATGAGCTTCTGGGTCTGCGCCATCGGCCCCTGGAGCGCCGCCTTCGGCATGTTCTTCATCGTCAGCTGACGCTGCGTGAAGAAGGTCGTCGCACACATCGCGACGATGAGGACCGCCGCCGCGACCTTCGCGTTGGTGCCGTCGGCACTCTTGAACACGTCCGAGAGCTGGGCACCGAAGATCTGTGACGTCTCGATGTCGTGCGCGACCGAGGAGTTGATCGGCCCGATCGCGCCTCTGTCGCCGTCAGCGATCTGAGGCAGGTGGTTGAGCACGCGGAACAGCGCGAAGAAGATCGGCGACTGCAGCAGGATCGGAAGGCACGAGGCGAACGGGTTGGTCCCGTGCTTGCGGTACAGCGCCATCGTCTCGCGCGAGAGCGCCTCGCGGGACGCCGGGTCGCTCTTGCCCTTGTACTTCTTCTGGATGGCTTGCAGCTCCGGCTGCATCATCTGCATGCCGCGCGACGCCCGGATCTGCCGGAAGAAGAGCGGGATCAGGATTATCCGGATGACGATCACGAGCCCGACGATCGACAGAACCCACGCAAAGCTGGGCCCTTCGGAGAAACCGATGTGAGTCAGTACCCAGTGACAGGCGTACATGATCCAGGCGACGGCCCACTCGATGGGCCCGAGGATCGTGTCGAACATGTGTCAGAGCTCCCTGGTTCGGGGGTTCCCGTGGCGCGGCATCAGACCGCAGTGCCAGACAGGTGGTGGTGGTCGGTGTGCTGACCCTCGTGCAGGGTCGGCGAACGCCACTCCCCGAGCGGCGGGACGTCGTCGACGCCGCCCTTGCTCCAGGGGTTGCAGCGGAGGAGCCGCCAGGCGGCCAGGACGAGTCCCTTGAGGATCCCGTGCCGCTCGACCGCCGTGACGGCGTAGCTCGAGCAGGAGGGGTAGTACTTGCAGGTGGCCGGCCGCATGGGTGAGACGAAGCGCTGGTACCACCGGATCGGTGCGATGAGCACGCGGCGCGGGAGCGTCCTGGCGAGGCTCATCGAGCGACCTTCCGGAGGGCGGAGCGTACGGCCCCGTCAAGCTCGTCCGACAAGACGGTGAAGCTGACATCGGCCGCCGCGGGCAGCGCGCGGACGACGACCGCCGTGCCAGCCGGAAGCATGCCGACGACCGGGAGCGACGCGGCCCGGAGGCGGCGCTTCACGAGGTTACGGGTCACGGCGTTCCCTACGGCCTTGGATACGACGAAGCCGACCTTGGTAGGTCCGCCCCCTGTTGCGGGAGCGAGATGGACCACCAAGGTCGACCGTCCCGCGCGAACCCCCGTCCGAACGGTTCCGCTGAACTCCTGCGGACGACGGAGGCGGTGCGCTGCGGGCAGCACCGTCGAGGGTCAGGCGGAGAGCTCGGCGCGGCCCTTGCGGCGGCGGGCCGAGAGGATGGCGCGGCCGGCGCGGGTACGCATGCGAAGACGGAAACCGTGGGTCTTCGCGCGGCGGCGGTTGTTCGGCTGGAAGGTGCGCTTGCTCACGGGGCTCTCCAAGAACGTCGGGAGGGTGCGTCCCCAGCAACGCCAGGGATCGCGGTCGTACACGTCTGTTGCTCCGGGACTCGCGTCGTGCTTGCCACACAACCGGGGCACGCGCGACGCGAAGTGAGTGCGCGGGCACGCCAAGAAAGCCCAGAACGGCTGTCCCACGCTACGTCACGACCGGCTGGCGGGTCAAACGCGGCCTGGCGCGACCCGGCGCCAGCCCGCTCGGGGCCACCAGCACCGCCCCGCGTGCGGTCGACGGGTACGAGCGGCCGCCTCAGCGCATGCGCTGCCCCCAGCGTGCCAGAGCGAGAACGGACTCTGCCGACGGGTTCTTTCCACACCTGGGGACGACGAGGGGCGCAGCACCGCTCCGTCATCCACAGCTCCTGTGGGAATCTCCGTCTCCGCAGGTCCCGGGGCTGAGACAAGTCTGGACCGCAGCGGTGCGATCCCAGCGTTTGCACAACGTCCATCCACCGTCCACCGTGGTGTGAACGACGTCACCCTGTTACCCACAAGCTGTGGACAACTATGTGGACAGCGATCCTCCGTGGCAGACTGAACCAGCCCCGCGAGCGGTCCGGCACGCCTGCCTCCGAGTCCGCGCCGGGGCCGTCGTCGACGGCATCACACGGGCGTCCTGCCTCGACGGAGGACTACCCAGCAGACCGCCACCACCCGTCGTCCCGAAGGATCTCGACCGTGCCCAACGAGCCAGCCACCATCGCCGCGGTCTGGTCCGCAGCACGAGCACAGCTCGAGAGCGACCCGGACGTCACGCCTCGCCAGCGGGGGTACGTCCGGCTGGTGGCCCCCCTCGCGCACATCGACGACACGGTCTTCCTCAAGGTCTCGGACGAGCCCATCCGCTCCTTCATCGAAACCAACCTCCGCGCCGACCTCGTCGGGGCCTTGGCCGGCGTCCTCGGGTACGAACCCAAGCTCGCCATCTCGGTCGACCCCGACCTGCAGATCGACGACGCCGACGTCGAGCCGTTCGTCCGCCAGGCTGCCACCTCGGCCGCGGGTGCGGCCACGGCCCGCCCCGGTGTCGAGGAGGACGCCGACCGCGCGCCGCTCGCCGGGACGCACGCCGCCTTCGGCACCACGGTCCCGCTGCCCGACGCCGGCGCGCCGGGCGGGATGCGGGCGGCGCAGCACGCGCCTCGCCACGCCGAGCCGTCCGCGCCGCTCGGCGAGAACAGCCGGCTCAACCCGAAGTACCTGTTCGAGACGTTCGTCATCGGCGCGTCCAACCGGTTCGCGCACGCGGCCGCGGTCGCGGTCGCGGAGGCTCCGGCGAAGGCGTACAACCCGCTCTTCATCTACGGCGACTCGGGCCTCGGCAAGACCCACCTGCTCCATGCGATCGGCCACTACGCCCAGAGCCTCTACCCGAACGTCCGGGTGCGGTACGTGAACTCGGAGGAGTTCACCAACGACTTCATCAACTCGATCGGAGAGGGCAAGGCGGGGGCGTTCCAGCGGCGCTACCGCGACGTCGACGTCCTCCTCATCGACGACATCCAGTTCCTGCAGGGCAAGGAACAGACGATGGAGGAGTTCTTCCACACGTTCAACGCGCTGCACAACGCAAACAAGCAGGTCGTGATCACCTCCGACCTGCCGCCCAAGCAGCTCAACGGCTTCGAGGACCGCCTGCGGTCCCGGTTCGAGTGGGGCCTCATCACGGACGTCCAGCCGCCGGACCTCGAGACCCGCATCGCGATCCTGCGCAAGAAGGCGCTCCAGGAGCGCCTGGACGCCCCGGACGACGTGCTCGAGTACATCGCGAGCCGGATCTCGACGAACATCCGCGAGCTCGAGGGCGCCCTGATCCGCGTCACGGCGTTCGCGAACCTCAACCGCCAGCCGGTCGACCAGTCGTTGGCCGAGATCGTCCTCAAGGACCTCATCACGGACGACGACGCCGGCGAGATCACCGCCGCGAGCGTGATCGCGCAGACGGCCGCGTACTTCGGTCTGACGATCGACGACCTGTGCGGCAGCTCGCGCTCGCGCGTGCTCGTGACCGCCCGGCAGATCGCCATGTACCTGTGCCGCGAGCTGACGGACCTGTCGCTGCCGAAGATCGGCCAGCAGTTCGGGGGCCGCGACCACACCACGGTCATGCACGCGAACCGCAAGATCAGCGAGCAGATGGCCGAGCGTCGCTCGATCTACAACCAGGTCACGGAGCTGACGAGCCGGATCAAGCAGCAGCATCGCGGCTGACGAACGTTTTGCCCGCTTCGACGTTGTTCACACTTGTGCACAAGCCTGTGGATGAATGTGGACGGCGGTCCGTGAGCCTGTGGACCGGCGGCCGGCGGCGGTGGACGCGATGTGTGCACGGATCGGACGTCCACATCGGGCGCGACTTGTCGACATCCGATCCCCCACGATGTCCACAGGGGTGGAGAACCTCTGACCTGCGGCGAGACACGTCTTCCACAGTCTGCACAAGGGCTATGACGACGACGAGACCTATCTCCGAGGGGCCGCCACGCGCCGTCAGAGCGTGCGGTGGTCCCGGGCGCACGGCTCGGCTGACGGTGTCGGTCCTGTCGCGTAGGGTGCTTCCAGGAATGGCGCGCTCGTACCGCACCCGGTCGGCGCCACAGAGCAGGGCTGGCACCGAAGAGGGAGTGGCATGAAGTTCCGGGTCGAGCGTGACGTCCTCGCCGAAGCCGTCACGTGGACCGCGCGCACGCTGCCCACGCGTCCTCCGGCGCCCGTCCTCGCGGGCGTCCTGCTCGACGCCGACGCCAGCGGTGTCCTCGGCCTCGCGAGCTTCGACTACGAGGTCTCCGCACGCTCCCAGGTCCCCGCGGACGTCGCCGAGGCAGGACGTGCGCTCGTCTCGGGTCGGCTCCTCGCCGAGATCTCGCGCTCGCTGCCGGACAAGCCGGTCGACGTCGCGCTCGAGGGCTCGAAGATCACGATGACCTGCGGTGCGAGCCGGTTCACGCTCCTCACCATGCCCGTCGAGGACTACCCCGCGCTCCCCGCGATGCCGGAGACCTCGGGCTCGGTGTCCGGCGAGGACCTCACGCACGCGGTCGCGCAGGTCAGCGTCGCCGCCAGCCGGGACGACACGCTCCCCCTCCTCACCGGCGTGCGCGTCGAGATCGAGGGCGAGAAGGTCACGCTGCTCGCGACCGACCGGTACCGGCTGGCGCTCAAGGAGCTGACCTGGAAGCCGGCGTGGCCCGACTTCTCGACCGTCGCGCTGGTCCGTGCCCGCACGCTCTCCGACGTCGCGAAGTCGCTCGGCGCCTCCGGCGACGTCGACGTGGCCCTGTCCACGGGGCAGGGCGTCGACCTCATCGGCTTCGAGGCCGGCGGCCGCCGGACGACGTCGCTCCTGGTCGACGGTGACTACCCGCCCGTGCGGCGGCTGTTCCCCGACGAGACCCCGATCCACGCGGTGGTCGCGACCCAGCCGCTGATCGACGCCGCGAAGCGCGTCGCGCTGGTCGCGGAGCGCAACACCGCGATCCGGCTGTCGTTCACCGACGGCCAGGTCGTCCTGGACGCGGGCCAGGGCGACGACGCGCAGGCGTCGGAGGCGCTCGAGGCCAAGCTCGAGGGCGACGACATCTCGGTCGCCTTCAACCCCCAGTTCCTCCTCGACGGCCTGGGTGCCCTGGGCGCCGACTTCGTGCGCTTCGGTTTCACGCACCCGAACAAGCCCGTCGAGTTCACCGGCCAGGACTCGCTCGACGGTGTCGAGCGTTCCGACTACCGGTACCTCCTCGTCCCGATCCGCTTCGCGAGCTGACCGCGCGTCCGCGGACGGGGCGAACGGACCACCGACCTTCATCAGCACGCCCGGACCGACGAGCCCGAGCAGGAACGGAGCGACCATGGAACCCGTCCGCCACCTCGGACTCGTCGGGCTCGGCCGGATGGGTGCGGGCATGCGCGAGCGGCTGCGCCGCGCCGGCCTGACCGTCACGGGCTACGACCGCAACCCCGACGTGTCCGACGTCGCGTCGCTCACGGACCTCGTCGCGGCTCTTCCCGAGGGCGGCCGGGCGGTCTGGGTCATGGTCCCCGCAGGAGCCGTCACGCAGGGCGTCATCGACGAGCTCGCCGGCCTCCTGGGCCCGGGTGACGTCGTCGTCGACGGCGGGAACTCGCGCTACACGGACGACCAGCTCCACGCGGCGGCCCTGGCCGAGCACGGGATCGGGTACGTCGACGTCGGCGTGTCGGGCGGCGTGTGGGGCCTGCAGAACGGCTACGCGCTCATGGCCGGTGGGGACGCGAAGCACGTCGAGGCGCTCCTGCCGGTGTTCGACGCGCTGCGTCCCGAGGGGCCGCGCGAGGAGAGCTTCGTGCACGCCGGCGAGGTCGGCGCGGGCCACTACGCGAAGATGGTCCACAACGGCATCGAGTACGGCGTCATGCAGGCCTATGCCGAGGGTTACGAGCTGCTCGAGGCCAAGGACATCGTCACCAACGTGCCCGGCACGTTGCGCGCGTGGAGCCGCGGCACGGTGATCCGTTCCTGGCTGCTCGACCTCTTGGTCAAAGCCCTCGAGGAGGACCCGGACCTCGCTGCCATCGACGACTGGGTCGACGACTCGGGTGAAGGTCGGTGGACCGTCGACGAGGCAATCGAGAACGCCGTCCCGCTCCCCGTGATCACGGCCGCGCTGTTCGCCCGGTTCGCCTCGCGACAGCCCGACTCCCCCGCGCTCAAGGCGGTCGCGGCCCTCCGCCAGCAGTTCGGCGGCCACGCGGTGAAGCCCGCGGGCTCGTGACCTGCGCGTCCGCGGCGACCTCGGGGACGCCGTCCGCCCTCGTCCCGCCCGCTTCCCCGCCCCGACGACGACGCAGCACGTCATGTACGTCTCCCACCTCTCCCTGACGGACTTCCGGTCGTACCCGTCGGTCGACCTCGAGCTCGAGCCCGGCGTCAACGCGTTCGTGGGCCCGAACGGCCAGGGCAAGACGAACCTCGTCGAGGCGGTCGGCTACCTGGCGACCCTGCGCAGCCACCGGGCGCCGACGGACGCCGCGTTGATCCGCGCCGGGGCGAGCCGCGCCGTCGTCCGTGCCCGGGTGGTGCGGGGCGACCGGGCGAGCACCATCGACCTCGAGCTGGTGCCCGGGAAGGCGAACCGGGCGCGGATCAACCGTGCCCCGGTGCCGCGACCGCGCGACGTGCTCGGGCTGGTCCGCACGGTCGTGTTCGCCCCGGAGGACCTCGCCCTCGTCAAGGGCGATCCCGACGGTCGACGACGGTTCCTCGACGACCTGACCGTCCTCCTCGTGCCCCGGATGGCGGGCGTCCTGCAGGACTACGAGCGGACGGTGCGGCAGCGGTCGGCGCTGCTGAAGTCGGCGGGATCGGCACGGTTCGGCCGCGGTCGGGGCCGGACCGCTCCCCCGCCACCCGAGGACGGTGAGGCGCCGTCGTCCGAGCTGTCGACCCTCGACGTGTGGGACGCGAAGCTTGCGGGGCTGGGCGGCCAGATCGTCGCGCTGCGGGCACGTCTCGTGGCCGCCCTCACGCCGTACGTCCACGACGCCTACGAGGCCGTGAGCGCCGGCCAGGGGGCCGCAGCGACCACGTACCGCCCGTCGCCCGGGCTCCCGGACGAGGGTGCCATCCCGAGCCCCGCCGACGCGGAGGCCGCGCTCCTCGCCGCCATGGCCGAGCTGCGCCCCAGGGAGCTCGAACGCGGGGTGTGCCTCGTCGGTCCGCACCGCGACGACGTGGAGCTCCGCCTCGGCGACCTGCCGGCGAAGGGCTACGCGAGCCACGGTGAGTCGTGGTCGTTCGCGCTGGCGCTGCGGCTGGCGTCGTACCGCCTCCTCACGGCGGGACCGTCGACGCTGCCCGTCGGCCCGGGCGGCGGCGACGACGCGCCGTGGGCCGACCCGCTCGGTGCGGGCTGGGCCGAGGACAGCGAACCGGTGCTCGTGCTGGACGACGTGTTCGCCGAGCTCGACGCGCGCCGTCGGGACCGCCTGGCAGACCTCGTCGCCGATGCCCGGCAGGTCCTCATCACCGCGGCGGTCGCGGGAGACGTCCCGGCGAGCCTCGTGGGAGCGCGGTTCGACGTCCACCAGGGTGAGGTCACGCGTGTCCCGTGACGAGCGGCGCCCGGACGTCCCCGATCCCGAGCCCTCGGGCCGGGACGGGCGCGGTCCCGCCGCGCCCGACGACGACGCGCAGCCCCGCGACCCGGCCCTCCCGGTCCACGAGGTCGCGGACGACCTCACTCCCCCGCACGAGGTCGCGCGCGAGGCGCTGGCGCGCGCCAAGCAGGCCGCGCGGGCCAAGGGGCTGCGTCCGGGCGTCGTCCGGCGCCCGCTCGTCGCGGACGGACCGCAGCGCGTCCACAACCCCGGGGGCCGCGACCCCCAGCTCGTGGCCGACGTGCTCGCGAACCTGCTCAAGGCCCGGGGGTGGGTCGAAGGCGTGTCGGTCGGGGGCGTCGTCGGGCGCTGGCCGGAGGTCGTGGGCGAGTCGGTCGCGGCGCACTGCGTGCCGGAGTCCTTCGACGACAAGGTGCTCGTCGTCCGGGCCGACTCGACGGCCTGGGCGACGCAGGTCGAGCTGCTGGCGCCGAGGCTCCTCGAGGCGTTGGCGCGGGAGGTCGGCGCGGGGGTGGTCGAGCAGGTGCGCGTGCTCGGTCCCGGGGGCCCGAGCTTCCGCCGCGGACGCCGTTCCGTGCAGGGCCGGGGGGCCCGTGACACGTGGGGTTGAGGGCCGCGTGGAGGTTGTGGAGATCGCTGTGGATAAGGGCCCGCTTCCGGGCGTTTCCAGCGATTCCCAGGTAGACTGTGTGGTGTACAGACGCGCGTGGGTCACCACCTCCGCCGCCGGCACCAGGCTGGTGAACGGCCGGCCCGAGTGTCACGAGCACGACAGGTGGTGACGTCCACGCGCGAGTCATGACGGGAGAGTTGTCGCACGTGACGGAAACGACCGGTAACCCAGGTTCCGAGACGACAGGTGGTTCGCCGGGCGGCACGTACGACGCCAGCGCCATCACCGTGCTGGAGGGTCTGGAGGCCGTCCGCAAGCGGCCGGGCATGTACATCGGCTCGACGGGTGAACGGGGCCTGCACCACCTGGTGTACGAGGTGGTCGACAACTCCGTCGACGAGGCGCTGGCCGGCTACGCGGACCACATCGACGTGACGATCCTCCCCGACGGCGGCGTCCGCGTCGCCGACAACGGGCGCGGCATCCCGGTCGGGATGCACCCGACGCAGGGCAAGCCCACCGTCGAGGTCGTCATGACCATCCTCCACGCGGGCGGCAAGTTCGGCGGGGGCGGCTACGCCGTCTCCGGCGGTCTGCACGGCGTGGGCGTGTCCGTGGTCAACGCGCTCTCGACCCGCGTGCTCACGGAGGTCCGTCGCGAGGGCTACGTGTGGCGCCAGGAGTTCGCGGACGGCGGTACGCCGGTCACCGGGCTCGAGCGCGGCGAGGAGAACGACGAGACGGGCACCACCCAGACGTTCTGGGCCGACCCGACGATCTTCGAGACCACCGAGTACGACTTCGAGACGCTGCGGGCGCGCTTCCAGCAGATGGCCTTCCTCAACAAGGGCCTGCGGATCTCGCTCACGGACGAGCGGACGCAGCACCACGACGTCCTGGCAGACGAGGTCGTGGGTGCGCCGGCGGCCGGAGACGACACGCCGCCCCAGGTCCCGGCCGACACCGTGACCACGACCGAGAGCGGCGCGATGACCGTGAGCTATCGGTACGACGGCGGTCTGACGGACTACGTGCGCCACCTCAACGCCGCGAAGCGTGTCGAGATCGTCAACCCGGAGATCATCGACTTCGAGTCCGAGGACACCGACAAGCACATCTCCGTCGAGATCGCGATGCAGTGGACGACCGCGTACTCGGAGTCTGTGTTCACCTACGCCAACACCATCACGACCACCGAGGGCGGGACGCACGAGGAGGGCTTCCGTGCCGCGCTGACCTCGCTGATCAACCGGTACGCGAAGGACAAGGGCATCCTCAAGGAGAAGGACGACAACCTCACGGGTGACGACATCCGCGAGGGGCTGACGGCCGTCCTCTCGATCAAGCTCGGCGAGCCCCAGTTCGAGGGCCAGACCAAGACGAAGCTCGGGAACACCGAGGCCAAGACGTTCGTGCAGCGCGTCGTGAACGAGCAGCTCGGCGACTGGCTCGACTCGCACCCGAACGAGGCGCGCGACATCATCCGCAAGGCCATCCAGGCGTCGGCGGCTCGTGTGGCGGCCCGCAAGGCGCGCGAGGCGACGCGCCGCAAGGGCCTGCTCGAGTCGGGCGGCATGCCCGGCAAACTCAAGGACTGCCAGTCGAACCGCCCCGAGGACTGCGAGGTCTTCATCGTCGAGGGTGACTCGGCGGGCGGTTCCGCGGTGCGCGGGCGCAACCCGCACAACCAGGCGATCCTCCCCATCCGCGGCAAGATCCTCAACGTCGAGCGCGCGCGCCTCGACAAGGCTCTCTCGAACCAGGAGGTCCAGGCGCTGATCACGGCCTTCGGGACCGGGATCGGTGAGGACTTCGACCTCGCGAAGCTGCGCTATCACAAGATCGTGCTCATGGCTGATGCGGACGTCGACGGCAAGCACATCTGCACGCTCCTGCTGACGCTCCTGTTCCGCTACATGCGGCCCCTCATCGAGAACGGGCACGTGTTCCTCGCGCAGCCGCCGCTGTACCGCATCAAGTGGTCGAACGCGGAGCACGACTACGTGTACAGCGACCGTGAGCGTGACGCGGTCGTCGCGGACGGCCAGGCCCACAACAAGCGCCTCCCCAAGGACAACGGGATCCAGCGCTACAAGGGTCTCGGGGAGATGGACTACACCGAGCTGTGGACGACGACGATGGACCCGGAGCACCGCACCCTGCTCCAGGTCACGCTCGACGACGCGGCCGCGGCGGACGAGGTCTTCTCGGTCCTCATGGGCGAGGACGTGGAGTCGCGGCGCAGCTTCATCCAGCGCAACGCGAAGGACGTGAGGTTCCTGGACATCTGATCTCTGTCGTCTTGTACATGATCTCGACGCGATCGTCAGCCGATGTACAAGACGCAGCAGTGCCCAGGCCCCACGAGGAGAACAGAGGAATTTCGTGACCGACACCCCTGAGAACGACCAGCCGCAGCAGCCGACCGGGGACGGCACCGCCGTCCTGCACGGGCGCATCGAGGCCGTCGACCTCAACGTCGAGATGCAGCGGTCGTACCTCGACTACGCGATGAGCGTCATCGTGACGCGCGCGCTGCCCGACGTCCGGGACGGACTCAAGCCGGTCCATCGCCGGGTGCTCTACGCGATGTACGACGGCGGCTACCGCCCTGACCGCGGGTTCAACAAGTGCTCGCGCGTGGTCGGCGACGTCATGGGCAAGTACCACCCGCACGGCGACAGCGCGATCTACGACGCGCTCGTCCGGCTGGTCCAGGACTGGTCGCTCCGCTACCCGTTGGTCGCGGGGCAGGGCAACTTCGGCTCGCCCGGCAACGACCCGGCCGCGGCTCCGCGGTACACGGAGTGCCGCATGGCGCCGATCGCCATGGAGATGGTCCGCGACATCGACCGCGACACGGTCGACTTCCAGGACAACTACGACGGCAAGACGCAGGAACCGTCGGTCCTCCCTTCGCGCTTCCCGAACCTGCTGGTCAACGGCTCGGCGGGGATCGCCGTCGGCATGGCGACGAACATCCCGCCGCACAACCTGCGCGAGGTCGCGGAAGGCGTGCGCTGGGCGCTCGCCCACCCGGAGGCGACCAAGGAGGAGCTGCTCGAGGCGCTCATGGAGCGCATCAAGGGACCGGACTTCCCCACCCACGCGACGATCCTCGGCCGGCAGGGCATCGAGGACGCCTACCGCACGGGTCGCGGGTCGATCACGATGCGCGCCGTGGTCGAGGTCGAGGAGATCCAGGGCCGCACGTGCCTCGTGGTCAGCGAGCTCCCCTACCAGGTCAACCCGGACAACCTGGCCGAGAAGATCGCCCAGCTCGTCCGCGAGAACCGCATCCAGGGCATCGCGGACATCAAGGACGAGACCTCGGGCCGCACCGGCCAGCGCCTGGTCATCGTGCTCAAGCGCGACGCCGTCGCGAAGGTCGTCCTCAACAACCTGTACAAGCACACGCAGCTGCAGGACACGTTCGGCGCCAACATGCTGGCGCTCGTCGACGGCGTGCCGCGCACGCTGTCGCTCGACGCGTTCGTCCGGCACTGGGTCGCGCACCAGATCGAGGTCGTGGTCCGCCGCACGCAGTTCGACCTGCGCGAGGCCGAGAAGCGCATCCACATCTACCGCGGCTACCTCAAGGCGCTGGACCAGCTCGACGAGGTCATCGCGCTCATCCGCCGCTCCCCCGACGCCGACGCCGCGCGCGACGGCCTCATGGAGCTGCTGGGCGTCGACGACATCCAGGCCCGCGCGATCCTCGACATGCAGCTCCGCCGTCTGGCCGCGCTGCAGCGCCAGGAGATCATCGACGAGCACGACAAGCTCGAGAACCTCATCGTCGGGTACAAGGCGATCCTGGCCTCGCCCGAGCGTCAGCGCGAGATCGTCCAGGAAGAGCTCGACGAGATCGTCGCGAAGTACGGCGACGACCGCCGGACGAGGATCCTCCCCTACGGCGGCGACGTCTCGATCGAGGACCTCATCGCCGAGGAGGAGGTCGTCGTCACGATCACGCGCGGCGGCTACGCCAAGCGGACGCGGAGCGACAACTACCGCCAGCAGCGGCGAGGCGGTAAGGGCGTGCGTGGCGCGCAGCTGCGCGAGGACGACATCGTCGACCACTTCTTCGTCACGACGACGCACCACTGGCTGCTGTTCTTCACGAACCTCGGCCGCGTGTACCGCGCCAAGGCGTACGAGCTGCCCGAGGGCGGCCGCGACGCCAAGGGCCAGCACGTCGCGAACCTCATGGCGTTCCAGCCGGACGAGCGCATCGCCCAGGTCCTCGCGCTGCCCGACTACGACGCCGCCGAGTACCTCGTGCTCGCGACCCGTCGCGGGCTCGTGAAGAAGACCCGGCTGCAGGAGTACAACTCCCCCCGGTCGGGCGGCCTGATCGCGATCAACCTGCGGGAGGACGACGAGGGCCGCGCGGACGAGCTCGTCGCCGCGCTCCTCGTCGACGCCGGGAACGACCTCATCCTCGTGTCCCGCAAGGGCCAGTCCGTGCGCTTCACCGCGACGGACGACGCGCTGCGGCCGATGGGACGGGCCACGTCGGGCGTCACCGGCATGAAGTTCCGGGAGGACGACGAGCTCCTCGCCGCAGACGTCGTGCGCGAGGACGCCTACCTGTTCACCGTCACGGAGGGCGGGCTCGCGAAGCGGACCGCGCTCACCGTGGAGAACTACCGCGTCCAGGCCCGTGGCGGCCTGGGCATCAAGGTGGCGAACCTGCCCGCATCACGTGGAGACCTTGTGGGGGCTCTCGTGGTCGACCGCGACGACGAGGTACTCGTGATCATGGAGCGTGGAAAGATTGTGCGCTCCGCCGTCGACGAGGTGAACCCGACCGGCCGTTCCACCCAGGGCGTCACGTTCGCGAAGCCCGACAAGGGCGATCGCATCATCGGGGTGGCTCGGAACGTCGAGCGCAACCTCGGTGACGATCGGGATACCGTGGAAGCGACCGACCAGGCCGTGCCCGACGACGGCGCCGACGCCCCCACGGGCGATGCCGGTGACGCAGGGTCAGCCGGCACCGACACGACGATGCGAGGATGAGCCGGATGACCGACGAGAAGCACACCGCTCCCCCGGCGATCGCACCGCAGGCGCCCGCGCCCCGGCCCGACCTGCCGACGGTGCGGGGTCCCGTCGCGGTCCCGCCCCCGCCGCCGTCGTCCGTCGCCACCGACGACCGCACGCACCAGCGCTACCAGGGTTCCGCGCAGACGGACGCCACGAGCGACAGCGGGACCGGTGCTGTGACCTCGACGCTCGCCGCGATGCGGAAGGCCGCCAAGAAGGTCACCTCCGTGGTGACGGGCGAGGGCGGCCTCGAGACCGGCGCGACGCCCGTCGTGGCGTCCGCCTCGGCGCCGGCGCAGACCCAGCAGGCACGTCCCGCCGCCCAGCCGGCGGCCGCGCAGCAGCCCCAGGGCCAGCAGCAGTACGCGTACGCCGGCGCGGCCGGCTACGCGGGCGCTCAGGCGGCTCAGCCGCAGCCGCAGGTCCAGGCGCAGGCGCAGCCCTCGATCCAGCCGACGGCGGCACACGCCGGGTCGGCGCGCCGCGTGCGGCTCGTGGTCTCCCGGGTCAACCCGTGGTCGGTCATGAAGATGGCGTTCCTGCTGTCGATCGCGATCGGGATCATCACGGTCGTGGCGGCCGCCGTCGTCTGGACGATCCTCAACGGGATGCACCTGTTCGCGAACGTCAACGACCTCGTCGAGTCGGTCGTCGGCGACGAGACGCAGGTGAACGTGCTCCAGTACGTGGCGTTCTCCCGGACCATGTCGCTCGCGACGCTGATCGCGGTCGCGAACATCGTGCTCATCACCGCGCTCTCGACGCTCGGTGCGTTCCTGTACAACATCGCCGCAGCGCTCGTGGGTGGGGTGCACGTCACGCTGACGGACGACTGATCGGTTTGGGCGCGGCGGCGCACCTGGGGTAGTCTCAGTGCGCCGCAACCCCGCCGACGGCCGTTCACCACGGTCGCGACGAACTGCGCGGCTACGGGCCTATAGCTCAGACGGTTAGAGCGCTTCGCTGATAACGAAGAGGTCAGAGGTTCAAGTCCTCTTAGGCCCACCACCGAACCCATCGAAGGGGGACGTATGAAGAAGCTCCTGCTGCTCCTGATCGCCGCGGGCGTCGGGATCGTCGTCTGGCGCAAGCTCCGGGACGACGGCGGCGCACGCGATCTCTGGGCCGAGGTCACCGACACCTTCGAGTGACACCGGCTCCGTGTCCGGGGCCATGGCGCAATTGGTAGCGCACCTGCTTTGCAAGCAGGGGGTTAGGGGTTCGAGTCCCCTTGGCTCCACCAGCTCACACCGGTCCGACCTCCGCACGGCGGTCGAACCGGGACCAGGGCGGCGAACGACTCTCCGAGTCGCATCGCCGCCCTGTCGTCTTCGCTGATCTCGATGCCGTCGCCCTCTTCTGACGTCGCCGGTCGCTTCTTCGTCAGGCGTGGCTGGGCGCGTTGCGGGGGTCGAAGCCGACCTGCAGCAGCAGCCCAAGTTGGTCGGCCACACCCCAGTGCTCCACCATCTTCCCGTCCTCGAACCGTCCCACGTCGAAGACGTCGACCTCGACCGGCCGGTTCGTGGGAGGGAAGCCCATGACGGAGCCGGTGTTCACGCCGCGGGCTCGATTCCTGGTCCAGACGATGGCACCGGAGACGACCAGGTCCTCGACGGTGAGCGAGAAGTCGCTCATCCAGCGGTGCAGGACCCGGCTCACGCCTTTTGCCCCTTCAAGACCCGCGTTGTTCCCGCGCTGGTGCTCCTCGACGTCGGCTGCCATGAAGGCGTCCAGCACCGACTCGTCGCCGGCACCAATTCCTTCCTCGACGATCCGGCGGAAGCGCTCACCAACATCGATCGGATCCATGTCTCTCATCCCCTTGAGATAGAGCCAGACTCTATTCAAATAGAGTGTTACTCTATCCGGGTGTCTGTCAAGACCCCTGCCGATCCACCGAGCCGGCCGACGCTCCGGCAGGAGCAGGCGGCGGTCACGCGCAGCCGTATCCTCACAGCCGCCCGGCGCCTGTTCTTCCGCGACGGGTATGCCGCGACCACGCTCAAGACGGTGGCGGCGGAGGCGGGGGTCGCGGTCCAGACCGTCTACGCCGTCTTCGGCAGCAAGTCAGCGATCCTGACCGAGCTGCGCTGGATGGTGGTGGATCTCCCCGAGGCAGAGGTCGCGAGGCGCGAGGCCATGGCTGCGGCCACCGTCGAGGGAAGACTCGCCACCTTCGCGCACTCGATTCGTCTCCGATGGGAACTCACGGGTGACGTCGTACAGATCGACCAAGACGCGGTACGCACCGACTTGTCCATCAAGGTCGAGATCCAGCCGGCGGAGAGTCGCCGTCAAGCAGGAATCTCTGCGTTCTCCCGCGCGCTTGTCGACGACTTCGGACTCGCCATCGACACCGCACGACTGGCTGCTGCACTGGACGCCCTGACGATGTACCGGCTTTATGCCCAGCTTGTCGGGGTCCACGGGTGGAGTCCCGACGAATACGAGGCGTGGCTCGGAGCCCAGCTGGTGGGCAGCTTGGACTCGATCGCCTAGTTCCGACGATCTCGGGTTCGTCATCGGGGACACTCCGTGCCTCATCGGCCAGGCCGAGACTCAGCTCGGTTCCGCACGGTCGACGGACGGCGGGGGAGAGGATCAGGCGTAGCCGAACTGCTTGCGCGTCAGGGCGTCGAAGGCGCGGTCCGGGAGCACGGTGGCCAGCGCGACCGCGGTGCCGGCACCGGGGCCGATACGGTACCGGGTGCGCGGGCGGTCGACGACGGCGGCCTTCGCGACGAGCGCCGCGACGTCCTCCACGCTCGAGGTCTGCTTCTTGATCGCGGCGCCGGTGAAGTAGCGACGCATCGCGGCGGCCATGCCGGCGTACGGCCCGTCGCCGGACGCGGCGTCGAGGTGGTCCATCGCGGTGTCGTGCCAGTCGGTGTCGACATAGCTGGGCTGGACGAGCGTCACGTCGATGCCGAACTGCGCCACCTCCCCGCGGAGCGAGTCCGAGAGTGCCTCGAGCGCGAACTTCGAGGCGTGGTACCAGCCCCCGAGCGGCGCCGCGAACTCCCCGGCGAGCGAGGAGACGTTGACGATCCGGCCCTTGCCCTTCTCGCGCATCCCTGGCAGCACCGCCTGGATCAGCCCGACCGCGCCGAGGACGTTGACCTCGAGCTGGGCACGTGCGGCGTGGAGCGAGGTCTCCTCGACGCTCCCGAACTCGCCGTACCCGGCGCAGTTCACGAGCACGTCGATCGATCCGGCGGCGTCCGTCACGGCGTTGACGGCCCGGTATATCGACGGCTCGTCGGTGAGGTCGAGGGAGACGGGCGTCACGCCGTCGAGCCGGGCGATGGCCGCCGTGGTGCGTGCGGCGCCGAAGACGGTGAGCCCCTGCGCGGCAAGGAGCTCGGCGGTGCGTGCGCCGATCCCGGACGAGGCTCCGGTGACGAGTGCGACAGACATGCGACTACCCTTTCTGTGTACATCATTCACAATAAGAGGAGGTTACAGTGAACGACATGCACAGTCAACAGGATCGCGCGCTTCGGCTGCTCTGGGGCGTCGAGACCGCGACCAACCGCGGGCCCAAGGCCCGCTGGACGCCCGAGGACATCGCCGCCGCCGCCGTCGTGCTGGCCGACGAGGGGGGTCTGGACGCGGTCTCGCTCGCGCGGGTCGCGGCGCGCCTCGACATGACCACCACGGCGATCTACCGCTACGCGGACTCGAAGGCGACCCTCGTCGAGCTCATGGTCGACGTCGCGGTGGGGGAGCCGCCGCGGGACCTCGGGCCCGACTGGCGCCGGGCGTGCCGCGACTGGGCGCACCGGCTCGCTGAGCGCTACGCCGCCCATCCGTGGCTGAGCGACGTGCGACCGGCAGGGATGCCCCGCCAGCCGCACGTCTACGGCTGGATCGACGCGCTCGTCCGGGAGATCCCCGACGACGTCGCCGTCGACGCGCTGCGCCTCGCGCTGCTGCTCGACGGGATCGTGCGCGCCCACGCCGGCGTCGAACGGGGGCTGCGCGAGACCGAGCCGGTCCCGTGGCTCAGCGAAGCGGTCGCGGCGCGCTACCCGGCCCTCGCCGCGGCACCGGCCCAGGACGTGTCGGACCCGCGCTCGGAGCTGGAGTTCGCGCTCGACGCCGTCCTGCGCGGGGTCTCGACGGTGAGCGACTGAGCAGCGCGGCGTGACGCAGCACCGCCCGCCGCGACCCGAGGTCGCGGCGGGCGGTGCCGGGGAACGTCAGGACTCCTTGTCCTCCGAGTCGACGCCGGTGATGGTCTCGGCGGCCTTGTCCGCGGCCGACTCGACCGTGTCCGAGGCCGCCGGCGCACTGGACTCGCGGGGCTTGCGCGGACGCGGCGTGGCCTTCGAGGCCGCCTTCTTGGTGGCGGAGACGGCCTGGTCGACGGCGTCCGAGACCTTGTCGGTCAGGTCGTCGGTCGCGTCGCTGACCTTCTCGCCGAGGTCACCGGCAGCGTCGGCGACCTTGTCCCGCGCCTCGCGGCCCCGGGCCACCGTCAGGCCGGCTGCCTCACCGACGGCCTCCGCGGCGTCTCCCGCGGCCTCCTTGGTGTTGTCGACGAACGCGCCGAAGCTGTGCGACGGCGTCGGGCCCGGCTCGGCCCACGGGTCGACCTGGGGGCGGGAGCGACGCCAGGCGCCGAAGGCAGCGAGCCCGGCGACGAGCAGGCCGAAGAACCACCACTTCTTGTGGGACTTGCCGCCGCCGTCGGCGGACTCGGCGATCTTGGCCGCTCGGCCGCTCGAGGAGCCGACCGCCTTGCGGACCGCTTCCGCCCCACCCACCGTCTCGGCACCCACCGACTCGGCCGCCGCCCTGGCGACCTCCGCGACCTTCTCCGGCGCCTTGTTGAGGGCGTCCGCGCCGGCCGTCAGCCCGACGCTGGTCGCCTTGCCCGCGCCCTCGCCGGCCTGGGCCGCGAGGGCGTTGATGCGCGCCACGATGCGGGGCAGGAACTCGTCGATGAGGCGGTCGTGCGCCGAGTCGATCACGGGACCGGCCTTCACGGCGGCCTTCTCGACCTGGGGCGCCGCGGCCTGGAGGCTCTGGTGGTAGGCGTCCTCGAGGCGCGGCTTGAGCCAGTCGAGGAACGCTTCGACGCGTGGCGTCGTCCAGTCCTTGGCTGCGATCGCGGCGTCCTTGGCGGCCGAGGCCGCGTCCTGTGCCTGACCGGCGAGCTGCGCCGCCTGGTCCTTGAGGTGCTCGGTGTCCACCGCGGTGCGCTTGGCCATGGGTGCTCCCTCTCCTGAGGCTGTCCTGATGTCGGTCGCTGACCTCCCACTCTGCCACCGAGTCCACAGGGCTCGCATGCGAGAATGGGGGACATGTTCGCAACCCTGCACACGAGCGCCGGGGACATCCGGCTCGAGCTCCTCGAGAACCACGCACCCAAGACGGTGGCGAACTTCACGGGGCTCGCCACCGGCAGCAAGACGTGGACGGACCCCCGCACGGGGGCCGAGCGCAACGACCCGCTGTACTCGGACGTGATCTTCCACCGCGTCATCGACGACTTCATGATCCAGGGCGGTGACCCGCTCGGCACCGGTACCGGTGGCCCGGGTTACACGTTCAACGACGAGATCCACCCCGAGCTGCAGTTCGACCAGCCGTACCTCCTGGCCATGGCGAACGCCGGCAAGCGCCGCAACCCGATCACGGGCGAGGTCGAGGGCACCAACGGCTCGCAGTTCTTCATCACGACCGTCGCCACGCCCTGGCTGACCGGCAAGCACACGATCTTCGGCCGTGTCGCGGACGACGAGAGCCGCGCCGTCGTCGACGCGATCGGCAAGACGCCGGTGCGCCCGGGGGACCGCCCGGTCGAGGACATCGTCCTCCAGTCGGTGACGATCGAGGACTGACACCATCTCCACGCCGATGCCGCCCGGCCCCCAGGGGCCGGGCGGTCCTGCTCCCGCCGAGGTACCCGTCTGCCCGCGTCACCCCGACCGGGTCTCGTACGTGCGCTGCCAGCGGTGCGGCAGGCCGGCGTGCCCGGAGTGCCAGCGTCCCGCCGCTGTCGGCATCCAGTGCGTGGACTGCGTCCGCGAGGGGAAGAAGAACGCCCCCACGCCGCGCGGCGTCTACGGCGCCACGCTGCGTTCCGGTCGTCCCGTCGTCACGCTGACCCTCATCGGGATCTGCGCGGTGAGCTGGATCCTCCAGCTCGTGACCGACGGCTCGTGGACCGAACGGTGGGCGTTCGCACCGTTCATCGCGCAGCACGAGCCGTGGCGGTTCCTCACCACGGCGTTCCTGCACAGCACCAACCCGCTGCACATCCTGTTCAACATGTACGCGCTGTGGATCATGGGCCAGTTCCTCGAGCCGCTGCTCGGGCGGGCGCGGTTCCTCGCGTTGTTCGTGCTGACAGCGCTGGCCGGGTCGGTCGGGGTGCTGCTGCTCGCCGGTGGGCCCAGGCACCAGGCCTGGTACACCGCCGCGATCGGTGCGTCGGGCGCCGTCTTCGGTCTGTTCGGCGCCGCGATCCCTGTGCTGCGTCAGCGGGGGATGCAGGCGACCCAGATGGTCGGCCTGATCGTCGTGAACTTCGCACTCGGGTTCTTCATCGCGAACGTGGCCTGGCAGGCGCACCTGGGCGGCATGATCGCCGGGCTCGCCCTCGGTGCAGCCTTCGCGTACGCGCCGCGCGAGCGTCGTGCGCTGGTCGGTTGGGGCGCGTCGGCGCTCCTGCTCGTCCTGCTGGTGGTGCTGTCCGTGCTGAAGTACGCGTCCGTCTGACCCGGTTATCCACAGGGAAGGCGACTCTCCCCAGGGTTACTCACAGGTGTGGAGTTACATGCGTGTAGTTATCCACACCGTCGTCCACCGCTGGGGACATCGCCACGCATCACTTCCAGCGCGTGAGCATCCCGAAGCCGGCGATCATGAGCCCGAAGCCGATCGCGAGGTTCCACCGGCCGATCGGGGGGATCGGCAGGTCCGACTTGCCGCTCGTCAGGTAGAAGACCACGACCCACGCGAGCCCCACGATCATGAGCCCCAGCACCACGGGGACGAACCACGCGGGGTTGCCGGTCTGGTGGCGGGCGGAGACGGCGACCGTCTCCGAGGGGCCGGCGGACTTCTTCTTGCGGCGCTTGGACTCGGGCACGAGGAGAGTTCCTTGCTCTGGCGGCCGTGGCCGGCGTTCGTTGTCGGGCGGTCCGTCTGGTGGGCGTCGTCGTCGACCCCCGCCAGGCAGGACCCCAGCGTAGCGGTCCGTGCAGGGAGCACCGTGCCACCCCTGCGACAATGGGCGCCATGACCACCGGAGCGGGCGAGCAGGCGCCACGCGACGGCGGCCGCGCCGCGCGCCGCCTCGTGTCGACGATGCGCGCCCGGCTCGCCCCTCGCCGTGTCCGCGCTGCCCTCTCCGTCGCATTCGTCCTCGCGCTCGCCGGGGTCCTGTTCACCGCGTCCGCCCAGCTCGCACGCGGTACCGAGCGGCGGCACCCCGAGGACCTGCCCCAGCTCGTCCAGTCGGAGGAGGACCGCGCCGACGGGCTGTCCGGCCGGGTCGACGCCCTGCGCTCGGAGGTCGACGGCCTCACCGCGGCGCAGCCGGGTGCCGTTCCCACGGGGGACGCCACCACCATGGAGAACAGCGGCGTCGAGGCGGGGCTCGTCGGCGTGACGGGACCTGGCGTCGTCGTCTCGCTCACGGACGCACCCACGACGGGCAACTACCCGGCGGAGATCACCCCCGACGACCTGGTGGTCCACCAGCAGGACGTCCAGGCCGTCATCAACGCGCTGTGGTCCGGGGGAGCGGAGGCGATGATGCTCATGGACCAGCGCGTCACCGCGACGACGGCGTTCCGGTGCGTCGGCAACGTCCTGTCGCTCGGCGGCCGGCTCTACTCGCCGCCGTTCAAGGTCACCGCCATCGGCGACCAGGATGCGCTGCGCGCCGCGCTCGACCGCTCGCCCGAGATCGCGATCTACAAGCAGTACGTGCAGGCCGTCGACCTGGGCTGGAAGGTCAAGGACGACGACGACCTGTCGCTGCCCGCCGCCCCTCCGCCGAGCCTGCAGTACGCGAGCGTGCCAAAGGGCACGGACCCCTTCGGGGACGCCTCCCGCTGACCCGTCCTCCGCGAAGTACCCCGGGATGCCGGGGTACCTCGCGAGGTATGCGGGATGCCGGGGTACTTCGCGAGGTATGCGGGGTGCCGGGGTACTTCGCGGTGGAAGGGGCCCCGTGAGCCGGGAGCGGTGGGGGATACTGGGAAACCGATCTGTCCGACGAACCGAGGATTGCGCATGTACGGAGCGCTGTGGCGGCTCCTGCCCGGCCCGGCGTGGCTGCGCGTTGTCCTGCTCGCCGTGCTCGCCGCCCTCGTGGTGGTGGTCCTTTTCCGCTGGGTGTTCCCCGCGCTCGAGCCCTACATGCCGTTCGACGAGCAGACCGTCGTGGACACGACCCCTGGAGCCACCCCATGAGCAGCCCCCGCATCCTCGTCGTGGACAACTACGACTCGTTCGTCTACACGATCGTCGGCTACCTGGACCAGCTCGGCGCCGAGACCGTCGTCGTGCGCAACGACGCCGTCCCGCCGCGTGCGGAGCGGGGCGGGTTCGACGGCGTGCTGATCTCGCCCGGCCCCGGCGACCCGAAGGGCGCGGGCGACTCGCTCGACGTCATCCGGGACTGCGCGGCGTCGGGCACCCCGCTGCTGGGGGTCTGCCTCGGCCACCAGGCGCTGGGGGAGGCCTTCGGCGCGACCGTGACCCACGCCCCCGAGCTCATGCACGGCAAGACGAGCCTCGTGGAGCACCACGGAACCGGTGTCCTCGCGGGCCTGCCCGACCCCTTCACGGCGACCCGCTACCACTCGCTCGCCGTCGTGCGAGACACCGTGCCCGACGAGCTCGAGATCACCGCCCAGACCGCGAGCGGCGTCGTCATGGGGCTGCAGCACCGCACGCTGCCGCTCCACGGCGTCCAGTTCCACCCCGAGTCCGTCCTCACCGAGGGCGGGCACCGGCTCCTCGCCAACTGGCTCGAGGTCTGCGGGTCCGACGACGCGGTCGCGCGTTCCGAGGGTCTCGCGCCGCTCGTGCGCCGCTGACGCCGGGCGCGTACCCGCCCGGCGCGCCGCCTACCGCCACCCACGACGACGGCCCGGCACCTCCGCGAGGAGGTACCGGGCCGTCGTGGCGTCGGCGAGCCGCGGATCAGAGGCCGAGGAAGCTCTTGATCTGGTCGGCGTAGTCGTCGCCTCGGCCCAGGCCCTGGGTGGAGCCGTCTCCGCCCCCGGTCCCGTCGCCGTTTCCGTCCCCGTTCCCGTTGCCGACGCCCGGGTCCGTCGACTGGCCGTCGCCGGGGGTCGCGGGCCCTGAGGACACCGTGAGGACGACGGTGTCGCCGACCTTCACCTGGGTGCCCTGCTTCGGGTTGGAGTCCATGACGATGCCTGCCGGAACCGTGTCGTCCGCCACGAGGTTCGGCCCGTTCGGGTCCACGTTGAGGCTGAGGCCTCCGAGGGCGTCCTCGGCCTCTTCCTGCGTCTTGCCGACGAGGTCCGACGGGATCGTGACCGTGGTGTCCTCTTCCTTGCCGATCGTGAGCTTGATTCGAGTGCCCTGCTTCACGGATCCAGCGGCGGGCGCCTGCGACAGGACGCGGCCGACCTGGCTCGCATCCGGGGTCTCCTGCTCCTCGGTGTCCGACTGGAGCCCGGCCTTGTCGAGCGCGTCGAGAGCCTCGTCCCGTGTCTTGCCGACCAGGTCGTCGAGGGTCACGAGACCGTTCGAGACGTACAGCATGATTTCGGTGCCCTTGTCGCGTACCGAGCCAGCCTTGGGGTCCGTGCGAGTGACGGCGTCCTGCGGCACGTCCTTGCTGTTCTCCGAGCGCACCTCGTCTGCGACCGTGAACCCGGCTTCCTTGAGCTTCTCTCTGGCGTCCGCCTGGGACAAACCCTTGACGTTCGGGACGGAGTCGGTCTTGGGTCCTGCGGAGAAGTACACCTTGACGCTGGTGTCCTCGGTTGCCGAGGCGTCGGCACCGGGGTCCTGCCTGGTCGCCTGGCCGGTGGGCTTGTCGGACTCGTCGTCGACGAGCTTCTCCATCTTGAGGTTGGCGTCCGCGAGCTTCTGCTGGGCCTTGTCCTCGGTCAGGCCGATGACGCTGGGAACCGTCACCTGCTTGACCGGCGGCGTCTTGTTGCCGTTGAGGAGCAGCATCGTGATGATCGCTGCGATCGCGATCACCCCGATCGTCACGAGCGTCCAGATGAGGGCCTTGTTGGACTTCTTCTCCGGCTCCTCGTCGCCGGGGCCGGCGTCGTCGGGGAACATCGACGTCTGCGTGGGCGGCGGCACGGCGGCCGGGGTCGCGGCGCCCCAGCCGGCGGCGGTGGGGGTCAGGACCTGGGTGGCGCCGTCGAACGCGACGGTGGGGTTCGGGTCGGCGAACGCGGCTCCGGCGGCTGCGCCGGCGACGGCGCCCGCCCCGAGCGCGCCCAGCCCGGGCGCCGACACGGCGCCACCGCGCATCGCGGCGTCGAGGTCGCTGCGGAACTCCGCGGCGGACCCGTAGCGCTGGTTGCGGTCCTTCATGAGGGCCTTGAGCGTGATGCGGTCGAGGACCTCGGGCACGTCGGGGGCGACGTCGGAGGGCTTCGGGGGCACCTCGCCGACGTGCTGGTACGCGACGGCGACGGGGGAGTCGCCCTGGAACGGCGGGCGGCCCGTGAGCAGCTCGAACAGCAGGCAGCCCGTGGAGTACAGGTCGCTGCGGGCGTCGACGGTCTGGCCGAGGGCCTGCTCGGGGGACAGGTACTGCGCGGTCCCGACGACGGCCTGCGTCTGCGTCATCGTGGCGGCGGAGTCGGCCATCGCGCGGGCGATGCCGAAGTCCATCACCTTGACCGCGCCCGTGGGCGTGATCATGACGTTCGCGGGCTTGATGTCGCGGTGGACGATGCCGGCGTGGTGCGAGTACTCGAGCGCCGACAGCACGCCCGACGTGATCTCGATGGCCTCGTCGATCGGCACGGCGTGACCGTCGCGGAGGATGTCGCGGACCGTGTGGCCCTCGACGTACTCCATGACGATGAACGGCGTGTGAGCGGTCTGCCCCGACGCCTGGTCGGTCTGGATGTCCTCGCCCGTGTCGTACACGGCGACGATGGCCGGGTGGTTCAGCGCGGCCGCGGCCTGCGCCTCCCGACGAAAGCGTGCGAGGAACGACGGGTCGCGTGCGAGGTCGGCA
This sequence comes from Luteimicrobium sp. NPDC057192, assembly GCF_042670205.1. Lineage (NCBI taxonomy): Bacteria > Bacillati > Actinomycetota > Actinomycetes > Micrococcales > Luteimicrobium > Luteimicrobium sp. NPDC057192. The sequence goes on from NZ_JBHUWD010000001.1 coordinate 155,122, forward strand.
CGGAGGATCTTGATCGCGACGGTGCGACCGAGACGCGCATCGTGCCCGATGTGCACCTCGGCCATGCCGCCACGACCGATCAGCTCGCCGACCTGGTAACGGCCGCCGAGGATCCGTTGCGGGTTCTCCACCACCTACGTGTCCTTCTCGTTCGACGGGTCGTCCGAGGCGTGCGGGGACGCCACGGACAGGAAGATCATCCCATCCCCGTGGGGATGCAGGTTCGAGCTCTCGGAACGGTCGTGCCCTCCGGCGCGCCCGAGGATGGCCGCGACGAGCACGACGAGCACCAGCACGACGAGCGCGACGGCCGGCCAGGGGAAGCCGCCGAGCCGGATGCCGAAGATCCCGGGCAGGTGACGCGACCCGGGGCCCGTGCTGCTGCGGCCGGCCGGGGTCGAGGCCTGCGCGGCGCGCGCCGCGGCGCGGGTCGGCGGGACCTCGACGGGCGCGGGCGCGACCTCGGTCGCGACGACGGAGGCGTCGCCGCGCGGGCGTGCCGCAGGCCCGCTCGCGTGCGGGGTGGGACGGCGGGACGACGGGCGCTCCGCCAGGTGCTCGCGGTGGCGCCCGGCGGGCCGGGCGGTCGACCGCTCGGCGGCGCGGGACTGCACGACCCGGCGCGACGGGTAGGCGCGCGGTGCGTCCTCCTCGGACGCCTCGGCACGCGGCGGTGCGCTCGGGACGGCGTTCCGCGGAGGCCACGCCCGCTGCTCGGACGGCGGCGGCGGCGCGATCGTCTCGGTCGCACGCGGGCCGGCGCTCCGGCGCGAGCGCGCGACCCGGAGGCCGATCTCCTCGAGCGTGTCGGCCAGCTCGGCCGCGCCCGCGGGCCGGCGCATCGGGTCCTTGGCCAGCATCGACAGGACGAGCGCCCCGAGCTCCTTGTCGACGCTCGCGGGCAGCGCGGGGACCGGCTGGTTCACGTGCGCGACGGCGATGTCGACCGGCGTCGGGCCTGTAAAGGGGCGGCGCCCCACGAGCGACTCGTACGCGACGATGCCCAGCGCGTACACGTCCGACGCCGGGGTGGCGGGCTTCCCGATCGCCTGCTCGGGGGACAGGTACTGGGCCGTGCCCATGACCATGCCGGTCGCCGTCATCGGGACCTGGTTGGACGCGAGCGAGACACCGAAGTCGGTGAGCTTCACGCCGCCCGTGCGCGACAGCAGGATGTTGCCCGGCTTCACGTCGCGGTGCACGACGCCGGCCTCGTGCGCGGCCGCGAGACCCCGCGCCGCCTTGGTGAGGATGGGGACGAGGCGGTGGGCCTGCAGCACGGGCTCACGCTCGAGCAGGTCGGACATGGGCTCGCCGATGACGAGCTCCATGACGAGGTAGCCGGACCCCTGCTGCTCGCCGTAGTCGTACATCTGCGCGATACCCGGGTGCGAGAGCCGCGCGTTGTTGCGCGCCTCGGTGCGCAGCCGCTGCAGGAAGTCGACGTTGCCTGCGAACTCCTCGCGCAGCACCTTGACCGCGACCTCGCGGCCGAGCGCGGTGTCGGTGGCGACCCACACCTCGCCCATGCCGCCGACGGCGATGCGCCGCACGAGGCGGTAGCGGTTGCCCAACGAGAGGCCCTGGGTCGGCTTCATCCGTTGAGCACCGCCTGCATGACGGCCTTCGCGATGGGGGCGGCGGTCGCGCCGCCCGTGCCTTCGGCGCCCTGCTGACCACCATGCTCGACGATCACCGCGACGGCGACCTTGGGGTCGTCGGCGGGCGCGAACCCGGTGAACCAGGCGTGCGGCGCCTGGCCGGGCGTGTTCTCCGCGGTGCCGGTCTTGCCGGCGACGGTCACGCCCGGGATCTGGGCGGCGGTACCCGTTCCGGACCGCACGACGTCCTCCATCATGCTCTTGAGCTCGTCCGCGGTGTGCTGGGACACCGACGTGCGAAGGGTGGACGGGGAGGTCTGGGACACGACCCGCAGCGACGAGTCGCGGACGGTGTCGACCAGGTAAGGGGCCATCTGCTCGCCCCCGTTGGCGATGGCGGCGGAGATCATCGCCACCTGCAGCGGGGTCACCTTGTCGTTGCCCTGCCCGATCGACGCGCGCATGAGCTCGGCGGTGTCGGCGGTCTTCGGGAAGTGGCTCTCGGTGACCGTCATGGGGATCGACAGGGGCGTGTCGAAGCCGAACTTCTTGGTCTGCTCGCGGAGCGCGTCCTCGCCGACCTTCACCCCGAGCCCAGCGAACGCCGTGTTGCAGGACATCTCGAGGGCGGCGTCGAGCGTCATCTTGCCGCTCGGGGAGCAGACCTCGTTGGCGAAGTTCGTGAGCGGCTTGTTCGACCCCGGGTACTTCAGCGTGTGCGGCGCGGGGATGACCGTGTCGGGCGTGTAGTCGCCCGTCTCGAGCGCGGCCGCCGACGTGACCAGCTTGAACGTCGACCCGGGCGGGTACGTGTCGCCCTGGATCGCCCTGTTCGTCAGGGGCGAGCCGTCGTCGTTGAGGAGCTTCTGCCAGTTCTTGTTCGCCTGGGCGGTGTCGTGGCCCGCGAGCTTGTTCGGGTCGTACGACGGCGACGAGTACAGCGCGAGGATCTTGCCGGTCTTGGGCTCGATCGCGACGACGGCGCCCTTCTGGTCCCCGAGCGCCTGCTCCGCGGCCTTCTGCGCCTTGGCGTCGATCGTGAGCTCGACGGACGCGCCCTGCTGCTGCTCGCCCGTGAAGAGCTGCCGCAGCCGCTGCATCCACAGCTCGTCGGCGGTGCCGTTGAGCACGGAGTTCTCCGACGCCTCGATCATGGTCGGCGCGAACACGAGCGAGTAGTAGCCGGTGACGGCGGCGTAGAGCGAGCCGTCGGCGTACTTGCGCTGGAACTTGAACGGGTCGTCGACGGGCGTGGACTGTGCGACGGCCTTGCCGTCCACGACGATCGGGCCCCGGAAGACGCCGTACTGGCGGTAGAGGGTGCGCACGTTGCGGCCGTCGTTGTTGAGCTTGTCGGCCTGGAAGAACTGGTAGTACGTCGTCGCAGCCATGAGGGCCAGGAACATCACGAGCACGACGGTCGCGAGACGGCGGATCGGGACGTTCATCCGCGGGTCACCTCCCCGGTCGCGTCGTCACCGGGGGGCGGCGGCGGGGGAGGAGTCGGCCGCACCGACGGCACGCTCGTCGTCGACGACGGCAGCTCGCCCGGCAGCACGATCTCGGTGGCGGCGGTGCCCGGGTCGGGGAGCACGATCTCGGTGGCGGCCGTTCCCCCGCCCGGCGTGGGCGGGGCGGAGGCGAACGCCCCCGGGCCGGAGGGGTCGTCGTCGGGCAGGATGCCACCGGGGGCGACCTGCCCGCGCTCCGGCGCGAACGACGGCCGGCGCGCGCTGTCCGAGATGCGCAGCAGCAGACCGATGACCAGCCAGTTCGCGAGCAGGGACGAGCCGCCCTGGGCGACGAAGGGCAGGGTCAGGCCGGTCAGCGGGATGAGCCGCGTGACCCCGCCGACGACCACGAAGAGCTGCCAGGCCATCGTGAACGCGAGGCCCGCGGCGAGCAGCTTGCCGAAGCCGTCACGGACGCCGAGCGCCGTCCGGAGCCCGCGCTGTACCACGATCAGGTAGACCATGAGGATCGCGAGCATCCCCGTGAGGCCGAGCTCTTCGCCGAGCGACGTGTAGATGAAGTCAGAGAACGCGTACGGCACGAGGTACGGGTACCCGGCGCCCCAGCCCGTGCCGAACAGGCCGCCGTTCGCGAGCCCGAACAGGCCGCGCACGAGCTGGCCGGAGCCCGGCGCCGCGTTGTAGACGTCGCTGTCGAACGCGTGCAGCCAGATGTCGAACCGGACCTGGACGTGTGCGAACGCGCTCGCCGCGAAGACCGCGCCGAGGCCCATGAGCACGAGGCCGATGAGCACCCAGGAGAACCGCTGGGTGGCGATGTAGAGCATCGCGACGAACAGGCCGAAGAACAGGAGCGACGTGCCGAGGTCGGTCTCCGCGACGAGCACCAGGATCGAGGCCGCCCAGACGACGAGGATCGGCCCGAGGTCCTGCAGGCGGGGGAGCTGGAGCCCCATCACCTTGGGGCCGGCGAGCGCGAGCGTGTCGCGGTGCGTCACGAGGTAGCCGGCGAAGAAGATCGCGAACGCGATCTTCGCGAGCTCCGCGGGCTGGAGCGACAGCGGGCCGATCGAGACCCAGATGTGGGCGCCGTTGATCGTCCGGCCGACGTGCGGGATGAGAGGCAGCACGACGAGCCCGAGACCGACGAGCATCGCGATGTACGTGTAGCGGCGGAGCAGGCGGTGGTCCTTGAGGAACCAGACGACGGCCAGCGCGGCGATCACCGCGATCGCGGTCCACTCGAGCTGACGGCCGGCGAGGTCGTGCGGCTTGGCGGACGACTGCGACGCGAGGTCCAGCCGGTAGATCATCGCCAGGCCGACCCCGTTGAGCGCGATCGTCGCGGGCAGGATCACCTGGTCCGCGTACGGCGCCTTCCACCGCAGGATCAGGTGCGCGAGCAGCGCGACCGCGACGAAGCCGAGCGCCTGCGCGTAGAAGTCGCCCGGCAGACGGTCCACGACCTTGATGCTGACCAGCGCGTACGCGCCGATCCCGATCGCCAGCGCGACGACCAGCAGCCCGAGCTCGGCACGGCGCGCGGGCCGGGGCAGCCTGGCCTCGTCCACGGCCGACGACCCGGCCCCGCGGACGGGTGCCTGCGCCACAGCAGCCATCACGCGTTCTTCCCCGAGGTCGCCGGGCCGTGCGTGGTCTGCACGGTCGGCTTCGTGGGGGCGGTCGTCGTGGTGGGCGTCGCGCCCGGCGTGGTGGTGGGCGCGGGCGTCGCGAGGGTGGGCGTCGGGGTCGGGGTGGGTTCCGGCGTCGCCGAGTCGGTGACGACCTGGGCGGCGCGCACGCGCGCGTCGGCGAGCGAGTCCGCGGGGATCGTGGCCGTCAGGCGGTCCTGCACGTACGACGGCAGGGTGTCGACGGCCGTCCCGGTCAGCTCGACCGGCGACGAGAGGTGGAGCGGGCCGATGCTCTGGGGCACGCCCTGGAAGACGGCGACCTGGCCGTCGGACTCACCGACGAAGTACTGGTCCTGCGTCCAGCCGTACGCCGCGTACCCGCCGCCCAGCAGCACGAGGACGAGGACGAGCGTGAGCGTGACCCCGAGCGCACGCCGCCGGCCGCGGGGCTTGGCGCCGGCGGCCAGCGCCTCCTCCGCCTCCGGGTCGTCGTTCACTCCGGGCGCGCCCGCGGCCGCGGCGTCGTCGTCGTCCGGTGCCGTGCTCCCGGAGACGAGCGGCGCCGTCCCCGGGACGAGGTCGTCGCGCAGCGCGCTGCCCACGACCTCGGCCTGCGTGGGGAGCGGCTCGTCGGCGAGCGCGTCGGCGGGGTGCGGGACCGCGCCCTCGGCCGGGTGCTCGAGGTCCGCGTCCAGGTCGACGACGTCCGCGACGATCGCCGTCACGTTGTCCGTCGAGCCCGCGCGCAGGGCGAGCTGGATGAGCGTCTCGGCGCACTCGCCGGGCTCGACGACCGAGATGAGGATCTGCGCGATCATGTCGGGCGTCACGAACCCGGACAGGCCGTCGGAGCACAGCAGCCAGCGGTCGCCGGGACGGGCCTCCCGCACCGACAGGTCGGGCGTGAGGTCGACCTCGAAGTCGCCCAGCACCCGCATGACGACGTTGCGCTGCGGGTGGTGCTCGGCGTCCTCCGGGGCGATCCGGCCCGTGTCGACGAGGTGCTGGACGAACGTGTGGTCCGTCGTGACCTGCGTCAGCTCGTCGTCGCGCAGCAGGTACGCCCGGGAGTCGCCCAGGTGGGCCATGACGAGCTGGTTGCCGGCGCGGAGGATCGCCGTGACCGTCGTGCCCATGCCCGCGAGCTGGGGCTCGGCCTCCGACCGGTCGACGATCGCCTGCTTGGCGGACCCGATGGCGTGCTCGAGCTCGTCGAGCGCGCCGTCCGGGACGTGCTCGTGCCCGTCCAGGGGCACGAGGGCACGGATCGCGAGCGTCGACGCGATGTCACCGCCCGCGTGCCCGCCCATGCCGTCGGCGACGGCCAGGAGGTCGGGTCCCGCATAGCCGGAGTCCTGGTTGTCAGCGCGCACGAGCCCGACGTCGGACCGTGCCGCGTAGCGCAGCGCGAGGTTCATCCGCGGCTACCCCTGCAGGACCATCGTCGTCTGGCCGATCCGGATCTCCTCGCCCGGCTGCACGGCCACGGGCACCTCGAGGCGCCGGCCCTCGAGGAAGGTGCCGTTGGTCGATCCGAGGTCCTCCACGTACCACGCTCCGTTCTGCGGGAAGATCCGGGCGTGACGCGACGACGAGTAGTCGTCGTCGAGCACGAGCGTGCAGCTCGGGGCCCGCCCGATGAGCACGGCCGACGTCGACAGGGGCAGCGTCGTGCCGCGCAGCGCGCCCTCCGTGACCACGAGGCGCATCGCGGCGCTCTGGGCGAGCGCGGGGGTGCGGGTGACGCCCGCGGCGGGGGTCGGGTTCGGCACGGAGGAGTGGTGCGCCCCGACGACGACGGCGCCCTCGGCGCTCGGCGCGCTCAGGACGCCCGGCGCGGGCGCGGGCGTGGCGTGGAGCTCGTCGGCGCGGGTGTGCGGGGGGCGCGGATCGGCGAGGTCACGACGCAGGACGCGGATGGAGAACAGGACCAGCAGCCACAGCAGGACGAGGAAGCCGAGCCGGAGCAGGGTGAAGGTGAGCTCGCTCATCGAGGCCCGATCACCCGGCCTCGTCCGCCGCGCCGGTCCAGAACATGATCCGGGTGCGACCGATCGTGAGGCTGTTCCCGTCGAGCAGCGTCGCTGCGGGAACCTGGTGGCCCTCCACGAACAGGCCGTTGGTGGAGCCGAGGTCCGTCGCGACGACGCCGTCGGGGGTGACCCGGATCTCCAGGTGGCGGCGGGACACACCGGGGTCGTCGACCACGATGTCCGCCTCCGAGCCACGGCCGATGACCGTGACCGGTCCGGTCAGCAGGTAGCGCTGGCCGTCGATGTCGATGAGGGGGTGGCGCAGGCTGGGCGTCGGGGCGCTCGGGACCGGGCCCGGGCCGTAGCCGGGCTGGCCGTTCCCGTTCCCGTTGCCGTTGCCGTTGGCGGGCACCGAGCCGCGGACGCTCGCCGAGTGCACGAGGTACTGGCCCGGTTGGAGGCCGGCGTCGGCGTCGAACGTGACGGAGACGGGACCGACGAACGCGTAGTGCTGCTCGGCGGCGTGGTCGGTGACCGTCGAGGCGAGCTCGTCGGCGAGGGCCTCGGCTCCCCAGTCCTCGATGCGCGCGAAGTCGTCGCTCGCCAGACGGATGGTGAACTCGTTCGGGGCGACGGCGCGGTCGCGGCCGACGACGGCCACCCGGTCGTCCACCTCGCGGCGCAGCGCGCTCGCCAGGTCCACGGGCTTGACCTCACCTCGACCGAGCTTCGCGAATGCGTTGTTGAAAGCGCGCTCCACGTTCTGCTCGAAGCGGTCCAGTACGCCCACAGCGCCCTCCTCCCTCGGTCGTGCAGCACGATCGACGGGCCGCCCTGCGGGTCGGGGCGTGCCTCCGGTCGGTCGGTGACAGTGTGTCAGTGTGCGGTGTTGGTCGGTCACGTGGCGAACGAGCACCGGTTGGGCATGGTCGCACGCCCTTAGATCGTAGCCAGCCAGGCGCGCGGCTCCGACGCCGGGTGCGGGAGTCCTGGGGATCGAATGCGGGGGCGGTGTGGAGATCCGGGCCCCACGAGGCACCCGACCAGCCGGTTCGGAGCCCACCCCTGCCGCGTGCTAATCTTCTTCGGCGCGCGCGAGTGGCGAAATGGCAGACGCGCTGGCTTCAGGTGCCAGTGCCCGCAAGGGCGTGGGGGTTCAAGTCCCCCCTCGCGCACACAAGGAGGGTTTCGGCTTCAGGGCCGGAGCGCTTTCGGAAAGTCCCGGTCAGGTGATCCTGGCCGGGACTTTCTGGGTCCCAGGGCCAGTGCGGAGCGGTGGACGACGGCGTTCGCCGGTTCTGGTCGTGGCCGGCCAGGGCTTGGGGCGGGTCGGGCGGTGTGCGGAGGCGTCGGAGGGCACCTCGGAGTGATCTTCTTGGCCGCATGCCCGTCACGGTCAGTTCCAGGCAGCGCCGCGCCCAGCGGCATCGACCGACCAGTCCGCGTAGGAGTGCACCCTCATTCTCGGCGGCTCACGGTGTGCCGAGACAGCCAGTCCGGGGTCAGTGCATTTCCGGCACCACCCACATAGACGGGCGCCTCCCGATGGGAAGCGGTTCCGTTTCGTCGCCCGGTCCGCCTGCCGGCGTGCTCGGTACCCACCGGCGGGAGAGCGCCAGCGGGTGCCGGCCCTCGGGCGACACCTCCCGAATGCTTCGAAATCGTCAGCGGACGGCTCCCGTTCGGTAACTCGTGACGGACCTGGTCGTGTAGCCGGACCGGTAGCCCGTCACTGTCACCGTGAGGTGCTTGCCACGCGCCCGTGACGGGACCACGAAACGCGCGGTCGTCCGCGTCGCGATCGTCAGCCCGTTGGCCCTCCACACGTATCTGATCGACGAAGGCGTAGGTGACCATGTCCCGCGGCTCACCGTGAGCGTCCTGCCGACCCTCACCGTGCCGGTGACCTTGGGTCGCGGGGCGACGAACGTTCCCGGGGCGACCGCGATAGTCGCTGCGCTCGTCGCAGACGCTTTCGTGTATCCGGTCCTCGAGCCGGTCACCGTGACCGTCAGCCGCTTGCCGCGGGCTGAGGCGGGCACTACGAACGCGCTGGTCGTTCGGGTCGCGATCGTGACCCCGTTCGCCTTCCAGACGTACGTGATGGTCGAGGGTGTCGGCGCCCAGGCTCCCCGGCTCACGGTGAGGGTCTTGCCGACCTTCGCCGTGCCGGTGACCTTGGGTCGTGGGGCCGTGAACGTGCCGGGCGCGACGGTGGCAGTGGGCGCGCTCGTCACGGAGGACTCGTAGTACTGCTTGAGTCCCGTGATGGTCACGGTGATCCTCTTGCCGGCCGCCGACGCCGGGACGGTCAACCTGCTCGAGGTCGCGCCCGAGAGTGTCACGCCGTTCGCCTTCCACACGTAGCGGTAGCCGGTCGGTGTCGGTGACCACATGCCAGGGACCGCGCTCAGGGTCTGGCCCACCTTCGGTGTCCCCGCCACCGACGCGGTCGCCGCAGTGAAGAGGGCGGGCATGACGGTGACCGGCCGGTCCAGGCGGGAAGGAGCAAAACCTTGACCACCCTCGTAGACCGTCGTGAACGTGTACCTGCCTGGCACCAGCTCGTCCTCGCTCCCGAGCCAGAGCCGCGCTTGCCCGGTCGCGTCCAGATTGGCACCCGAGCCGAACTGAGTGCCATTCGTGTAGTTGAGGTGGACGATGCCTACCGGAGAGCGACCGTCGGACGTCACCGTTGCCTTGACGGTGTCCGGCATCTGGCCGTATCGCCACGACGCCGGTAGGTCGTTCGCGACCTTGGTCGCCGACGCCGGCTGCACCACGACGTCGCCAGCCCATGACGCCGCGTCGGCGTCGCCCCAGCCCTCGTAGACAGCACGAACCGTGTACGAGCCGGGCGGGAGGCCGAGCTCGTCGAGGCATGTGCGGTCGATCCCTGTGCTGGTGTAGCCGTACTTCGTCTGGCCGTCGACGCTGATCGAGAGCTCGTCGTGCGGCCACCACCGGGGCGACCCGTCCGCGGTCGCCAGGTCGAGGCACATCGTGTCCTTGGGGTTCGAGGTCGCCGGCCAGCTCGATGGCCCGGACGCGGTGATCGCCACGGGGCTGGGCTCGGCGAAGTCGAGGCTGGTGCTGACGGTCCGTGTCACGAAGGGCGAGCCGAAGAAGGTCGCGTCGATCCCGTAGGTGCCGGGCAGCTCGTGGTCCGAGGCCGAGAACAGAACCTCTCCGACCCCTCCGAAGGCGCCGGCGTTGCGGAGCTGTGAGGTGCGACCGTCGGGGGCTCGAACGTCCATGGACACGATCCCGTCCGCAGGGGTGCCGTCCGGGAGGGTGGCGGTGACATCGAACCTCGCGGTGTCGGCCACGCGGAGCGTCCGGTCCGCCGGGACGGTGGCATTAACGGCGACGTCGACCGGGATGGCATCACCGACCATGAGGGCCCAGTGGATCGCGTGGCCGGTGTCTCCACCGACCGCGGAGAAGACGGCGCGGTCGCTCGGCACCGCAGGGAGGGCGGCGTCGCGCGAGCTCAGGCCCCAGGTCAGGATCGTGCCGTCGTCGAGCGCGGCCGCACCCTCGCCGTCGTCCATGGCGGTGAGGGAGATGATCGACCGGCCCTCCGGAGCGGCCGCCTTCTCCACGCCGTCCGACGCGATTACCCTGCCGTCGTCGGTCGCAGCGATGAAGTCGTCCCGTCCTGTGTCGATGCCGACGAAGCGTGTCCCGGTCGGGGGCGTCACCACCGTGGCCACGTCCTCAGGTTCCTGTCCGTCGCAGTAGACGTAGGCCCCGTCGCTCCGGAGCGCCGCCCACCGGGCCATCTCGCCGTGCGCCGAGACGGCCGTGTATCGCAGGCCCGACCCGGGCGTGAACGCGGCGGTGCAGGGCGCGGGGTTCCCGCCCAGGTCCCCCAGCACGCCGTCGGAGCGGAGGGCATAGGCCCCGGAGATCGCGGTGTACGTCGTCCCCGCCGGCGGCTCCGTGACGTACCGCCCGTCCTGCGAGACGACCACGCCGTCCGACCTCAGCAGATGCCCGTACCAGGACGACTGCGCAGCAACGGCCACGTAGGTCGTCCCGTCAGGTGGTGAGACGGTATGCGAGCCCCACGGAATGTCGACTCGTCCGTCGCTACGGAGGACGAGCAGGTCGAGACCGTCCGACGAGATGGCCGTCGCGTGCACGCCAACGTCGAGCGCGGCGGGCGCCGTCGGCACGCCGCCTGGGCTGTAGGCCCAGGTGCGATCGCCCCAGACGACCACCTGCCCACCCTCAGGGCTCGGCATCCCCTCCTGGACGAAGGTGGGGTCGAGTCGGGCATCGACGGGTTCGCCCCCTGGTGAGGCCGTGGTGGTCGACGTCGCTGGGAGCGTAGAAGCTGCGCCGCCGGTCGTCGTGGCGAGCCCGAGCACGAGCCCGGGCGCTACGAGCGACGCACAGACGCGCCCGCGAAGAAGCAGAGACTGTCGAGACGCTGACGTCGGCATCGAACGCTCCAGCAGACGGGGCGCGGCTCGCGCGCCGAACGACCAAGTTGCGTGACTCTATCGGTCACATCGGGTGTTCGGGGCACAAGAGGCGCCCACGCACCCGCTGCGGCCAGTGCAGCTGGGATGTACAGGTACGTGCGTCGTGTCACAGGTGGCGCTTAGGTTGGTCATCATGACGATCGAACGCCTTCGCCCTCAGGGTCTGGTGAACAGCCCCGCGTTCAGCCACGTCGCCGTCGTGCCGCCGGGCGCGACCACGATCTACGTCGGTGGGCAGAACGCCGTCGACGCCGACGGCGCGCTCGTCGGCGACGGGGACGTCGCGGCCCAGGCGGTGCGCGCGCTGGAGAACGTGCGGACAGCGCTCGCCGCGGCGGGCGCCACGCTCGCGGACGTCGTGCAGTGGACCGTGCTCTTCGTGGCGGGAGCCGACGTCGCCGCGGCCTACGGAGCGATCGCGCCCGCCCTCGCGTCCGAGGAGCCTGGTCTCGTCACGGGCGGCAGCGTCGTCGCGCTCGGCGTGCCGGGCGCGCTCGTGGAGATCAGCGCGGTGGCCGTCGTGGAGCGGTGATGACGTCGGGCGTCGTGCTGCTGCGCGGCATCAACGTGGGCGGCCGGAACCCGGTGCGGATGCCGGACCTCGTCGCGTGCTTCGAGGCCGCCGGGTACGACGACGTCCGGACCCACCTGCAGAGCGGGAACGTGCTGTTCGCTGCGGCGCCCGCGGCGGCACCACCGTCGGGACCGGAGCTCGAAGCCGCACTCGACCGGCTCCTCGTCGAACAGCTCGGCTTCGCGGTCCCGACGGTGGTGCGGAGCCGCGACGAGCTCGCGGCGACCGTGGGGGAGGCGCCTGCCGGTCACGGGTCCGACGACCTGCGGAGCGACGTCTTCTTCCTCAAGGCGCCCCTGACGGTCGAGGAGGCGATGGAGCAGATGCCGGAGCTGCGCGAGGGAGTCGACGCCGTGGCGCCGGGGCCGGGTGCGATCTACTTCTCGCGGGTGGCCGCCCAGGCGAGGCGGACCCGTATCCAGAAGTTCTTCGCCCTGCCCGCGTTCCAGCACGTCACAGCGCGTTCGTGGCGCACCACGACGCGCCTGCTCGAGCTTCTCGACGCCACGGGCTGACGCCCACTGGGTCAGTGGTCGACGCGGAGCACGATCTTGCCGCGCGTTCGTCCGGTCTCCCCCGCCTTGTGCGCCTCCGCGACGTCGTCGAGCGCGTACACCGCCGCTACCTCGACCTCCACGATCCCCCGCTCGAGCAGGCCTGAGATCGTCGCCAAGGCTGCGCCGTCGGGCTCGACGAGGAACGGCGTCGCACGGACGTCCGCCGTGCGGGCGGCCTCGGCGACGTGGGCGGGCACGCCGCCGGGGACCGCGACGAGGATCCCGCCTGGGCGCAGCACGTCGACCGCGCGTCGCGTCGTGTCGTCGGGGCCGTCGCCGACCAGCTCGACGACGACGTCCGCACCGTCGATCTCGTCCTCGAACCTGGTCCGGGTGTAGTCGACGACCTGGTCGGCGCCGTGCGCGCGGAGCCAGTCGTGGTGCCGCTCGCTCGCGACGGCCACCACCTCGGCGCCGAGGTGGTGTGCGAACTGCACGGCGAAGTGCCCGACACCCCCCGCCGCGGCCGTCACCACGACCTTCTGGCCCGCCTGGACGCGTGCCGCGTCGACGAGCGCCTGCCACGCGGTGAGCGCGGCGAGCGGAACCGCGGCGGCCTCCGCGGACGTGAGGTTCGCGGGGGTCCGCACGAGCTGACGCGAGGGGGCCGTGACGAACTGCGCGTAGGCGCCGGCCTGGCGGGGGAACCACGGCATCCCGAAGACGCGGTCGCCGGGGGCGAGCGTCGTGACGCCGAACCCGACCTCCGCGACGACACCGGCGACGTCCCAGCCGAGGACGAACGGCGGCTCGCCGAGCACGTGCGCCATGCCGGCACCGCCACGGGTCTTCCAGTCGACGGGGTTGACCCCTGCGGCCTCCACCCGGACGAGGACCTCGGTGGGCAGCGGCACGGGGCGCGGCACGGTGGACAGCGTGAGTACGTCGGCGTCGCCGAAGACGGTCTGGGTGACGGCGGTCATGGTGGGCGGTGGGGTCAGGTCGTTGCTCATGCTGCTCAGTCTTCGCGGCCGCCGCGGGGCACCAGAAGTGGCTTGCGGGCCATCATCCGCTCACTTCAGGACGTCGTGGTCGCTCTCGACGTGGCCGAAGGCGTGTGGCCGCTATCGTCTCGGACATGGTGCACCGCGTCGCTGTTCTCGCGCTGGAGTCGGTCGTAGCGTTCGACCTCGGGATCGCCGCCCGGGTGCTCAACGAGGCGCGGGGACCCGACGGGGAGCCGCTGTACGACGTCGTGACGTGCACGATCGGCGGTAGGCCGGTGCGGACCGACGGCGACCTCCTGCTCGCGGCCGCCCACGACGAGAGCGCGCTCGCGTCGGCACAGACGGTCGTCGTCGCGACTCAGGAGCCGACCGGCCGGCTCCTCGCGGAGGGCGCGCTGGAGCCCGAGGTCGCGCGGGCCCTCGCCCTCATCAGGCCCGAGGCGCGCGTCGTCAGCCTCTGCACCTCGGCGTTCGTCCTCGCGGCCGCGGGTTTGCTCGACGGCCTGAAGGCGACGACGCACTGGGCGCTCGCGCTGCGCTTCCGCGAGCTCTTCCCGGCGGTGCGGCTCGATCCCGACGTGCTCTTCGTGGACAACGGGCGTGTGCTCACCGGTGCGGGCGCCGCCGCAGGGATCGACCTCTTCCTGCACCTGGTCCGCCGTGACCACGGGAGCGCGGTCGCGAACGTCGCTGCCCGGCACTGCGTCGCCGCGCCGTGGCGGGACGGGGGACAGGCGCAGTTCCTCGAGCTCCCGACGCCGTCGGCGACCGCGAGCACCACAGGCCCGACGCGCGCGTGGGCCCTCGAGCACCTCGCCGACCCGTTGTCCTTGGAGCGGCTCGCGGCCCACGCGCACCTGAGCGTGCGGACCTTCACGCGGCGCTTCCGGGCCGAGGTCGGGGTGAGCCCGGCGCAGTGGCTGACCCGGCAGCGTCTCGAGCGTGCCCGGTGGTTGCTGGAGTCGTCGGGCCTCCCGGTCGAGCAGGTCGCCAGTGCCGTCGGCCTGGGGAGCCCGATGGCGTTGCGCCGTCACTTCGCGGCGACGTTCGGGGTGTCGCCGTCGACCTACCGGCGCACCTTCCGCGGGGTCGAGGTCGCCGCCTGACCGTCGCGGACGTCCGATCCGCCCGTTGACAACGATGTCACCGGTGTTGAAGACTCCACGCGAACGCGACGGTCACCGCGGACCGTCGACGGCACGAGGAGGCCCCCGAGGATGTCGGACCACACCACGACGGACGCGCCCGCCGATCCGAGCGGCGGCTCGGGCTTCAGCCGCCGGAAGTTTCTCGGGGTCAACGCCACCGTGCTCGCGACGGTCGCGCTCGCTGCCGCGACGCCGTCGGCGGCCCGGGCGGCAGGACGCGTCAACCCGGCCCTCCGGGGAACCGACCTCGCGGTCTACCGGCCCGTCTCCGTCTCGTCGACGGCCCTCGCGCCCGCCGCGCCAGAGTTCGCCGTCGACGGTCTGAGCGAGGTCGGCGTGAAGGGGACCGGCTGGCGCGCGGGCGACGGCGCCGACCAGTGGATCGCCGTCGACCTCCAGGGGCTCTGCACCGTCACCGGGGTGCGCGTGACGTTCGAGGCCCAGCAGGGCGACCCGGCCTTCGAGCCGACCCCCGGCGACAACCCGCGGAGCGGGACGACGGGCTGGGAGATCCTGTCGAGCTACGCGAGCGCGTTCGCGGTCCAGACGTCGCGCGACGGGAAGTCGTGGTCCACGGCCCGCAGCGTCACCGACTCCTCGGGCGGCGTCGTCGACGTCGTGCTCGACGCGCCCGTCAAGGCCCGCTGGGTCCGGCTGCGCTCGAGCGCGCTGTCGACCACGAACCCGCTCGGCGTGAACGGCTTCGAGGTCTACGGGTCGGCCCCCGCCTCCCGGCCTCCGGCGACGGGCTGGACCGACTGGCCGACCGACCACCGTCCGGCGCCCGTGCTCCGGGTCGCGGACGACGGGACGGTCCCGGTCGAGTCGGGCTGGCGCCTCACGTTCGACGAGCGCGTCGGCGGCGCGGACGGCGCGGCGCTGTCGTCACGCGGCGTCGACACGAGCGGGTGGCTCCCGGCCACGGTGCCCGGGACCGTGCTCGCGACCCTCGTCGAGCGCGGTCTGCTCCCGGACCCGGTCTTCGGCCTCGACAACCTGCACGTGCCCGAAGCGCTGTCCCGGCACGCGTGGTGGTACCGCCGCGAGCTCACCGTGCCGCACGGCCTCGACACCGGCGCCGGGCGGCACGTCTGGCTCGAGCTCGACGGCGTCAACCACGAGGCCGAGCTGTGGCTCAACGGCACCCGGCTGGGCACGCTGAGCCACCCGTTCGCGCGCGCGTCCTACGACGTGACCGACGCGCTCGAGGCGCACGGCAGCCAGGTGCTCGCCGCGCGGCTGAGCCCGATGCCGAAGCCCGGGAGCCCCGGCGACAAGGGCCCCGACGGCTCGGCGTACACGGACGCCGGGTCCGATCTGGTGAACCAGGCGTCGCCCACCTGGCTGTCCGTGACCGGCTGGGACTGGATGCCCGCCGTCCGCGACCGCGCCACGGGCATCTGGAACCACGTCCGGCTGCGGTCGACGGGGGCGCTCGTCGTGGGCGACCTGCGGATCGACACGACGCTCCCGGGCCTTCCCGACCTGTCGGTCGCCGAGCTCGCCATCACGGTTCCGGTGACCAACGCCGACGACGTCGCCCGCACCGCTCAGGTGCGCGTCGCGCCTCTCCCCGGCGTCAGCGCGACCCGGACGGTCACCGTCCCGGCGGGCGCGACCGTCGACGTCACGTTCACGCCGGAGAGCGACGCCGCGCTCCGCGTCCGCGACCCGGAGCTGTGGTGGCCCAACGGCTACGGCGAGCCCGCGCTGCACGATCTCGTCGTCAGGGTCACCGACCGGGGCAAGGTCAGCGACACCCGCACGGTCCGCTACGGGATCCGGCAGTTCGACTACGCCTACGGCTCGCCGCTCGCCCCGCCCTCGGGCTCGGACCGCGTCGAGCAGACCGTCGACGTCGGGAGCGCGACCGCGCGGTACGTGCGCATCTACGCCGACTCGCGCGCCAGCATGTGGGGCGTGTCCATGTGGACGCTGTCCGTCCTCGACGCCGCCGGCACCGACCTCGCGCGAGGCAGGCCGGTGGAGGCGTCGTCCGTCGACCAGCCGGGGCACGAGGCCCCGAACGCCGTCGACGGCGACCCCTCGACACGCTGGTCCTCGAACTACACCGACGGCCAGTGGATCCGCGTCGACCTGGGCAGCGCCGCCACGTTCGAGAAGGTAGCGATCGTCTGGGAGACCGGGCTCGCGGCGAAGTTCCGCGTCCAGACCTCGCCCGACGGCGACTCCTGGACCGACGTGAAGTCCGTCGACAACGGCTCGACGCCCCTCCAGCTCAGCGTGAACGGCACCAAGGTCCTCTGCCGGGGCGGCAACTGGGGCTGGGACGAGCTGCTGCGCCGGGGGCTGGACGGCCGGCTCGAGGCCATGGTCCGCATGCACCGGCACATGAACTTCACGATGATCCGGGTGTGGCTCGGCACGAGCAACCGCGAGGAGCTGTACCGGCTCTGCGACGAGAACGGGATCCTCGTCTGGAACGACTTCCCGCTCGCCTGGTTCCTCGACCCGCCGGACCACGCGCTGTTCCTGGCCCAGTGCCGCGACACGGTCCTGCGCTACCGGACCCACCCGTGCCTCGCCGTCTGGTGCGGGGCCAACGAGGGGACGCCGCCCGCCGAGGTCGACAACGGGCTGCGGGCCGCGGTCCGGGAGCTCACACCGCTCCTGTACCAGAGCAACTCGCGCGAGGGCATCGTCTCGGGCGGCGGCGCGTACTGGCACGTCTCGCCCGACCAGTACTACACGGGCGGCGGCACGTGGAACAGCTTCGGGTTCCACACGGAGGTCGGCATCCCGACCGTCTCCGTGGCGGCGAGCATGCGGAACCTCGTCGGCGACGGGCAGGAGTGGCCGCCGGGTGACGCGTGGTTCCTCCACGACTGGGCCACCAAGGGCGCGGCGGGCGTGTCCGGGTACCGCGACGTCATCGAGAAGCAGCTCGGCGACGCGACCGACCTCGACGACTTCTGCACCAAGGCCCAGCTCGTCAACTACGAGGGCATGCGGGCCATGTTCGAGGCCTGGAACGCCAAGCTCTTCGAGCCGGCGTCCGGCCTCCTGCTGTGGATGAGCAACCCGGCCTGGCACTCCACCGTCTGGCAGACCTACGACTACGACCTCGACGTCAACGGCAGCTACTACGGCGCGCGCAAGGGCTGCGAGCCCCTCCACGTCCAGGCCGACGCGACCGACTGGACGCTCCGCGTCACCAACCACACGACGACGGCGCTGCGGGGCGCGCGCGTGCGGGCCGAGGTCCTGGGCCTCGACGGCAGGGCGCTCGCGGACCCGGTGACGGCGGACGTGACCGTCGGGCCGTCCGCGACGACGGCGCTGTCGAAGGTGCCGTTCGGCGACGACCTGCCCGCCGCGCACCTGCTGCGGCTCCGGCTGACCGACGCCCACGGCGCGCTCGTCTCGGAGAACGTCTACTGGCGCTACCGCAAGGACGAGGACCTGCGCGCGCTCGGGTCGCTCGGGCGGGCGCGGCTGACGGCGCGCGCGTCGTGGCGGCGAGCGTCCGGCAAGGGCGAGGTGACGGTCCGGAACGTCGGGTCGACGGTCGCGGCGATGGTCCGCGTCTCGCTGCGCGACCGGGTGTCGGGCGAGCGCGTGCTGCCGGTGCTGGCGAGCGACAACTACGTCTGGCTGCTGCCGGGGGAGTCGCGCACGCTGACGCTCGAGGACGCCGGCTGGGCGAGGCACGAGCCGCCCGTGGACGTCGTCGTCGAGGGGTACAACGTCGAGACGTTCACGACGCGCCCGGCGCTCTGAGCGCCCGACGTCGTCGTCGGCCGCTCTGCTGGAATGGAGGGCATGGAGCTCTAGCGGCTCGCGCCCGACTCCCCCTCGCCGGGGTGGTCGAGCACTACGGGGTGGTGCGGGCGCCTGCACCACCCGAGGAGCTGCGCCGCTGTCCTGATGCCGGACGGGCGCGCCACCGTGCTGCTGTGCCTCGGCGTACCCGGCCTGCGGCTGCGTCTCGGGTCGTCTACGGCGCGGACCCGACCGGCACGCTGACGGGCCTGCGTCAGCGTGCCGCGTGAGCCTGGACGGTCTCCGCGTACAGGCCGAACGCGGGCTTCGGCTGGTAGCGGAGATCGGTCAGTCCGAAGCTGCCGAAGAGAGAGTCGTCGTCGGTGGCGTCGCGCAGCGAGAAGTGGGTGTAGGACTCGACGCACGCCGTCGGGTCGAGCACCGCCGTGACCATGGCCCCGACGAGCTCGGCCTGCCGTGCTTCCCCGCGGCCCGCGCCCGTCGGGCAGCCGTGCTCGGTGAGGCGTAGCGGTAGGTGGTCCAGGCCTGCAGGCAGCAGGGCTAGACGGCGGTGCTCGGCGAGGAGCCAGGAGCACGCGGCGCCGGTGTCCGCTCCGGGCGGCAGCGGACGGAAGACGTCGGGAAAGGCGTCGAGCCCGACGTGGTCCAGCGAGGCGCGAAACGCGTCTCCTCCGAGTGTTGTCAGGCGGCTGAAGAAGCCCGGGTCGCCGAACAGGACCGTGGTGTTCGTGCCGACCGTGGCGTCGAGCCCGAGCTGTGTGATCGCGTCGCGAGCGGCGGCGACGCCGGCGACCACGGCGTCGAGCACCGCTGGGTAGGAGCCGTCGAGCGTCGGGTTGTCGACGACGTTGATCTCCTCGCCGACCTGCACGGTGTCGAGCACGGCGGCGTAGGTCTCGATCATGGTCCGCACGAACCGGCGGTATCCGGACACGTCGCCGCGTGCGGACTGGTACTGCAGGACGAGGTCGAGGCGGCACCCGCTCGCGGTGTACGCCAGCACGTCCGTCGGGGCCTGCGTCGTCGTGTCGCCCGCGGAACGCTGGTCGTGGAACCGCGCATACGCGCGGACATGGAACGGAGCGCCGGCCCGCAGCGCGTCGATGGCCGTCAGCGCCGCGGCGGGGTCGTCCGGCACGTCGCCGAGGAGCGTGCCGTCCGCGGTGCCGAGGGCGCCGCCCGGGTAGATGCCGAAGCGCATGTTCGCTCACTTCCTCTGGGTCGCGTGAGGCGAGCATAGTCTAAATAGACGGTAGTCTGACGGGTGTGCCCGGATCTCTCCTCAAGAACCCCGTGATCGTCTCGGTGCTCGGCCTGCTGGTTGAGCGACCGCTGCACCTCTACGCGCTCTCCCACGAGCTGGATCGTCGGCTCGACGCGCAGGGGCTGCCGCTCGGACGCGGCTCGCTGCGGAACGTCCTGACGGCGCTCGTGGAGGCGGGCTGGGTGGGCGTCGACGAGCGGGAGACGCCGACCGGGACACGGTCCGTCTTCGCGACCACGGAGGCGGGGGTGCGCGAGCTACGGGACCGCGTCGAGCGACAGATCGCCGACCCGCGGGCCGACCACGACCACATGGCGCAGGCGGTCGCGTACCTCGGACTCCTCGACCCGGCGGACGCAGCGGACCTGCTTCGGCGCCGAGCGGCGGAGGTGCGGGCGATCATCGAGGCCATCCGTGCGGGCATCGACGCCGCAGGCGCCGCGGACCTGCCTGAGCTCTACGTGGTGGAGGGCGGGTACGCGCTCGCGCTGCGCACCGCCGAGGCGACCTGGCTCGAGGAGACCGCCCTCCGCATCCAGGCGGGCGAGCTCGCCTGGCCCGCCTCGTAGCCGGGCCGCGTCAGGCCAGCGCCGCGGCGACGTCGGCGTGCAGGCGCAGCAGCGGGACCGTCCGCTCGGCCGGTCCGCGTCCGAACCCGCACTCGGTCGCGATCCCGAACTCCGGCACGGCGGTCCGGGCTGCGGCGGCACGGCGGAGCGCGCCCTCGACGCCGTCCTCGTGGTGCACGAGCCCGAGGAAGACGGTCGCGCCGTCGGGCCACGCGGCGTCGGCCAGAGGCGCGAAGTAGGCCTCGTCGTCCCGCTCGATCGGGACGGGCAGGTGGATCCAGTCGACCCGGCGCTCCACGGTGCGGGCGATGCCCGTGACGACGTCAGCGAGCGTGCTCGCGTCCTTCGGCTGGACGAAGTGGTGCTCCTCGACGTCGCCGTAGCAGAGGTGCCAGCCCAGGGAGACGTCGTCGGGCACGGCGGCGGCGTAGCGGGCGGCGCGCTCGACGACGCCGGCCAGCACCTCGGCAGGCTCGTCGGACCACCACGCGCGCATCCGGTGCCCGCGGATCTCCACCCGCTCCAGGAGCCCGAACTCGAGCGCGGTGTCCCACTGGATCGCGAGATCGTCGTGGGGGACGCCGTCGAGGATGCGAGCGAGCTCGGCGAGGACCGCCCGCTCGTACACGGGCTCGACGGGGGCCTTGGCGTCGTCGGCGAAGAAGCTCCCGACCACGCCCGCCGCGGTGGGCAGGGAGACCTGGAACCGGACGCCGGCGGGGATCACGCCGCCGTCGCGCAGCCGGGAGAACGTCGCGTACGACTCGAGGGCGGCGTCCGCGTAGCCGAGCGGCGGGAGCTCGAGCGACGCGGCGTCGATGCCCGGGGCGAGCGCGATGGGCCGGTTGTCGAAGAGGCCGCGCAGCAGCGGGCCGGGCTCGCCGGTCCGCACGAGGCCCGGCGTGGCGTCGAAGCGCGACTTCTGGAACTGGATCCAGTAGAAGCGCTCGCCGACCTCGCCGTCGGGGATGCGGGCCACGCCGTCCCCGAGGGTCTCGGCGACGACACGGAACACGGACTCGGCGTCGGGCTGCGAGACGCTGCCGACCAGGTGGGAGAGCACGGGCACGTCCCCATTCTCGGTCACGCCGACGACCCGCGCGGATCCCCGGTCGGCGTCGGGGACGAACGTCGCGCGACGCCCCGCGGACGACGCGGCGAACGTCCGCGGAACATCGCACCAACTCCCTCCCGCACCGCCGCGCGCGCCGACATACTCCGGCTGTGCACGACGAGATCTCCCGGCTTGCCCGCAACGTCGCGTCCCGTCCCGGGGCCGCCCTCGCCGGTGTCGTCGGCGACCTCGCGCAGCCCGTCCTCGTCGTGGGGGCGACCGTCCCCGTCGGGCAGCTCGAGGTCCTGTTCCGGCGGCCCGAGGTGTCGTGCGTCGTCGTCCAGGACGAGGACGAGCAGGCGCGTACCGGCATCGTCACGCGGGCCGGACTCGCCGCGGCGCTGACCGGTCGGCTGGGGTACGGGCGTGCCGTCCTCGACCGCAAGCCGACGTCGTCGATCGCCGACTGGTCGCCGCTCGTCGTGCCGCCGGGGCTCCCGGTGTCCGAGGTCGCGCTCTCCGCGATGGCGCGCGTCGACGAGCGCCGGTACGACGACGTCCTCGTCGCCGGGTCGAGCTGGAGCAGCGCGAGCACCGCCGACGTCATGCGCTCGCTCGTCGCGGCCCTCACCGACCGGTCGACGCACGACCCTCAGACCCGGCTACCCATGCGCGCCCCGACCTGGCACGCACTGGCCCACCGGTGCGGGCTGCTGCGGGGCAGCGGGACCCGCGTCGTCCTGCTGCTGCTCGACGTGCGCGACATGGCCGGGATCAACGCCCGCCACGGGCAGGGCGGGGGAGACACGATGCTGCTCGCCCTCGCCGCACGGCTGCAGGCGGCGCTTCCCCGAGGCTGCGAGGCGGGACGCGTCGACGGGGACCGGTTCGCCGTCCTCGCGACGCTTCCCGCGATGGACGACATCACCGCCGCCGCCTCCGCGGACGCCCTGCGGCAGCACCTGCTCCGGGAGCTCGCCGTCCCGCCCGAGGGCGTCGAGCCCGCGCTGTGGCCGGTGCTGCACTCGTCGGTCGTGTGGTCCGTCGCTGGCGCCGGGAACCCCGACGAGCTGATCCGCGAGGCCGAACGGCGCCTGCTGCGGTCGGCGGCGGGGCTCGCCCGGGCGTCGTGACCGGCGTCGTGCCTACGGTGGGGGCATGGTGCACGACGGCCGCCGGACGAGCCCCCGCCGGATCACGGACCTCGCCGAGGGTGAGGTGTTCGTGTTCGGGTCGAACGCGTCCGGGGCGCACGGCGCCGGGGCCGCGCTGACGGCGTACGAACGGTTCGGCGCGGTCTGGGGCCAGGGCCACGGCCTCCAGGGGCGGTCGTACGGGATCGACACGATGTCCGGCTGGGACGCGCTCGTCGCCGACGTCCGGGAGTTCCTCGCGTTCGCGCGCGAGCATCCGGAGCTGACGTTCCTGCTGACGCCCGTGGGTACGGGCATCGCGGGCTGGGACGCCGCCGAGGTCGCGCCGCTCTTCGTGGACGCCCCCGACAACGTGCTGCTGCCGGAGTCGTTCGCGCCGCTCCTCGACCGCTGACCGCGGGGTCGCCGGAGGCCTCTAGGCTGGCCGCGTGACGACGACGACGCCCGCCCCCCTCACCGAGCTCCTCGACCCGGGCTGGGCGCGCGAGCTCGCACCTGTCGAACCGGTCGTGCGCCGGATGGGCGAGTTCCTGCGTGCGGAGAACGCCGCGGGCCGCGGCTACCAGCCGTCCGGCTCGAACGTGCTGCGCGCGTTCACGTACCCGTTCGACGGCGTCCGCGTGCTCATCGTCGGCCAGGACCCGTACCCGACGCCCGGCCACCCGATGGGGCTGTCGTTCTCGGTCCAGCCGCAGGTACGCCCGCTGCCGGGGAGCCTGCGGAACATCTTCACCGAGCTGCACGACGACGTGGGCGTGCCCACGCCCTCGACCGGCGACCTCACGCCGTGGTGCGAGCAGGGCGTGATGCTTCTCAACAGGGTGCTGACGGTCGCGCCGGGCACCCCCGGGTCGCACCGCGGCCAGGGCTGGGAGGAGGTGACCGACCGGGCGATCGACGCGCTCGCGGCGCGCGGCGGTCCGCTCGTCGCGATCCTGTGGGGACGCGACGCGCAGTCGCTGCGGCCTCGTCTGGGCGACATCCCGGTCGTCGCGACGACGCACCCGTCACCGCTGTCCGCGTACCGCGGCTTCTTCGGCTCGAAGCCGTTCTCGCGCGTCAACGAGCTCCTCGCCCAGCAGGGCGCCGAGCCGATCGACTGGACCCTGCCGTGAACGCCCCCGTGGGCGTGGAGCGGACCTGGTACGAGGTCGGCGGGCGGACCGACGACGTCGCGCTGGTCACCGAACGCTTCGCGACCGTCGCCTCCGCGCTCGGTCGGTACGTCGACGAGGCCGACGTCGACCTCCGGGTCGAGCGCACGGATCTTCCGGCCGTCGTGGGGACCGCGATCGCGTCGCTCCGCGCACGGCGCCGCGGACGGTGGGCCCGGCACGTCCACGTGCGGGTGGCCGAGCGTGGCAGGGGGGTCGACGACCCGTCGGACGACCCGCAGGTCCGGCGGGCGCGCGCCGACGTGCGTCGCGTGGCCGCGTACACCCACGTCACACTCGTCGGCGCCGACGGCGCGCTCGTCGCCGCCGTCCACGACGGCCTCGTGACGGCCGCGCTGACCCCGGTCGAGGTGGCGCTCGTGACGTCGAGGCTCGTCGAGCAGCCGAAGGAGATCGTGTCCCCGCCGACCGGGCTCGCCGCGCTGCTGTCGCTCCGCCCGCGCGGTCCGGAGCGGTCGTGACGGCACCGCCCGGAAGGGCCGGCTCCCCCCGCGAGGTGCTGGTCGTCCGGCACGGTGAGGCATACAACACGGTCGCTCCTGACGGACGCCGCGCCGTCCCCGATCCCTCGAACCCGCCGCTGACGGCCCGCGGCGAGGCGCAGGCCGCGCTCGTCGCGACCGTGGTCTCCGCCTTCGCGCCCGACGTCGCCGTCTCGAGCCCGTTCCTGCGCGCCGCGCAGACCGGTGCCGCGGCGCTCGCGGACGTCGTCGTGCCGGCGGAGCTGGACGTCCGGCTGTGCGAGCACTTCGTGTACGACCCGATGCGTGCTTTCGCCGGCATCGACCTCGCCGACTACCGAGCTCGGTTCGGCGGGCTGTACGCGATCGACGACGCCCTGGGGGACCGGGCGAGCTACCCGCCGTTCCCCGAGGACGACTCCTCGGTGACCCGGCGGATCGCGTCGCTGGCCGACGGGTGGCGCGCGCGGCATGACTGGTCGCGGGCGGTGTTCGTGGGGCACGGCGCGACCGTGTCGGAGCTCGTCCGGGCGCTCGTGCCGAGCGCCTCGGTGGTGGCGCCCGACGTCGGGCACTGCTCCGTGACGCGCCTCGTCGAGAGGCCGGACGGGGAGTGGGACGTGGTCTGGCTGTTCGACGTCGCGCACCTCGCGGCGGGGGAGTGAGCCGCTCGCGCGTGGCCATGTGACAGCACTTATATAAGTGCTGTTACGATCCTGTCATGCCCTCTGAGCGCCCCATGCCCGCGCGCCTGCAGCAGGCCGTCTGGCGGCCCCTCACGCTCCTCATGCGGGACCTCGACGACCAGATCGCCTCGCTCTACACGACCGCCGGGATCGAGGGCCTCAAACCCCGGTACTCGCTCCCGCTCGTCTGGCTCGACGAAGCCGGCCCCCTCACGATCCGCGCGCTCGCCGAGCGTTGCGACGTCACGCACTCAGCGATGAGCCAGACGGTCTCCGCGATGCGCGACGCCGAGCTCGTGCGCACCGTGAGCGGGCCCGACGCACGCACGCGCCTCGTCGAGCTCACCGACCACGGCCGCTCGCTCGTGGACTACCTCGTCGACGAGTGGAACGCCACGGAGGCGGCGATCCGCGAGCTCGAGGCCGAGCTTCCGTACCCGCTCACCCGCGTCGTGGACGACATCCACGCCGCGCTCGCCCGCCGCTCGTTCCCCGACCGCATCGCCGCCCGGATGACCCCGCGACGCCCCGCCGCCGCCGGGCCGGACGCAGCGGCCACCGACCCGTCGTGAGCGTCCTCACCGCCCTCGTCGACGTCCGTCCGCTCAAGGACGCTCCCTTCCGCCGGCTGTGGCTCGGCTCGACGGGAAGCCAGCTCGGCAGCCAGATGACCGCCACCGCGGTCATGCTCCAGCTCTGGGACGACACCGGCAGCACCGCGTGGACCGGAGCCGTCGGTCTCGCCCACGTGATCCCGCTGGTGGCGGTCGGGCTGCTGGCCGGGTCGTTCGCCGACCGCCACGACCGCCGCCGCATCGTCCTCGGGGCCACCGTCGCTCAGCTCGTCGTCTCCGGGGCGCTCGTCGCGCAGGCCCTCGCGGGCGGCCTCCCGCCGGCCGCGCTGCTCGTCCTCGTCGCCCTCCAGACGACGGCCGGCTCCGCGGGCGGGCCCGCCAGCCGCACCTTCGCGCCGGCGCTCCTCGGACCCGGTCGCCTCGCCGCGGGATTCGCGCTCATGGGCATGTCGTTCCAGCTCGCCGTGCTGCTCGGACCGGCGCTCGCGGGCCTCATCGCCGGCGTGTGGGGCGTCGCGGTCTGCTACCTCGTCGACGCCGTCAGCTTCCTCGGGTCCCTCTACGCCGTCTGGCGGCTGCCGGCGCTCCGCGCCGAACGGACCGACGCCCCCACGCGCGGCGCGTGGGCCACCGGGATCCGCGACGCCGTCGACGGCCTGCGGTACGTCGGGAAGCACCAGCTCGTGCGCGCAGCGTTCGTCGTGGACCTCGCGGCGACCGTCCTCGCGATGCCGGTCAGCCTCTTCCCCGCCCTCAACGACGAGCGCTTCGGGGGAGCCCCCCAGACCTTCGGCCTGTTCGCCGCGGCGCTCGCGGGCGGCGGGATCGTCGCGAACGTGCTGTCCGGGACGTTCACGCGCCGCGGCAGACCCGGCGCGACGATGCTCGTCGGTGCGATCTGCTGGGGCGTGTTCCTCGCTGCGGCCGGAGCAGTGCAGTCCGGCTGGGCCACCCTGCTGTTCCTGGCCCTCGCGGGCGCCTCGGACACGACCTCCGTGGTGTCCCGCGGGACCCTCGTCCAGACCGTCACCCCCGACGCCTACCGCGGGCGGGTGGCCGCTGCCGAGATCGCCGTCGGTGCGGGCGGTCCGGACCTCGGGAACCTCCGCGGCGGGCTCGTCGCCGGGGTCACCTCACCGACCGTCGCCATGGTCAGCGGCGGGATCGCGTGCGTGGCCGTCGTCGGGGCGCTCGCCACGCGAGTACGCGGCCTGCGGTCCTACCGCGTGCCGATCGAGGAGCCGCAGCCCGTCGCCGGGAGCGGCGTCAGTACACCATCCCCATAGCGGCGCGGACCTCGTCGAGCGTCTTCTCGGCGACCTCGTTGGCCCGGTCGTTCCCGCGGCGCAGCACCTCGCTGACGTAGCCCGGGTCGGCGGCGAGCTCGGCACGGCGGGCGCGGTGCGCGGCGAAACGCTCGTTCACGGCCTCGGTGACGAACGCCTTGAGCGCGCCGCCGCCGCCGTCGCCGATCTCCTCGGCGATCTGCACCGGGTCACCGTCCGTGCACAGCGCCGCCGACGTGAGGAGCGCGGAGACGCCCGGCCGGTTCTCCGGGTCGAACGTGATGTGGCGGTCCGAGTCGGTCGGTGCCTTGCGGATGATCTTCGCGGTCTCGTCCGCGGTCATGCCGAGCGCGATCGTGTTGCCGTACGACTTCGACATCTTGCGGCCGTCGAGGCCGGGGATCTCGGGCGACTCCGACAGGAGCGCCTGCGGCTCCGGGAACACCGGGTTCTTCTTGGCGTAGCGCTCGTTGAAGCGCCGCGCGACGACGCGGGTCTGCTCGATGTGGGGGAGCTGGTCCTTGCCGACCGGGACCAGGTTGCCCTTGCAGAACAGGATGTCCGCGGCCTGGTGCACCGGGTAGGTCAGCAGCAGCCCGGACAGCGCCCGCTCCGACGCCGCCAGCTCGGCCTTCACCGTGGGGTTCCGGAGGAGCTCGGCCTCCGTGACGAGCGACAGGAAGGGCAGCAGGAGCTGGTTCAGCGCCGGCACCGCGGAGTGCGTGAAGATCGTCGACCGGTCCGGGTCGATCCCGGCCGCGACGTAGTCGAGCACGAGGCCTCGGACGTTCTCCTGGATGTTCCCGGTCGTCTCGCGGTCCGTGATGACCTGGTAGTCAGCGACCAGCACCCACGTCTCCACGCCCTGGTCCTGCAGGACGACGCGCGACGCGATCGTGCCGAAGTAGTGCCCGAGGTGGAGCGCGCCCGTGGGGCGGTCACCCGTCAGGACGCGGTAACGCTCGGGGTGCGCGTCGAGGTCCGAACGGATCGCCTCG
Organism: Luteimicrobium sp. NPDC057192; assembly: GCF_042670205.1. Lineage (NCBI taxonomy): Bacteria > Bacillati > Actinomycetota > Actinomycetes > Micrococcales > Luteimicrobium > Luteimicrobium sp. NPDC057192. The sequence continues at coordinate 182,487 of NZ_JBHUWD010000001.1, forward strand.
GTGCGGCGGAGCGACTCGGCGAACGTGTCGGACGTCGCGGTGGCGGGGGAGCTGGCGGTGCTGGACACGTCCCCGAGGGTATCGCGGCGCGCCTGTCTCACCCCCGTGCGTCCACGGGTCGCGCGGCGAGGTAGGCGTCGACGGTCGAGCGGACGGCGTCGTCGAACGGGGTGGGTTCGAGGCCCAGGGCCGCGTCGCTCGCGGACGAGTCCATGACGAGCGGGCGCGTGAACAGGTGGACCATCTCGGCGACGCCGCGCATCTGCCGGCTCCCGATCCCGACGACGCGCAGGACCCACCCCGGGACGGCGGAGACCGTCGGCGCGGGACGTCCGGCGGCGAGCGCGTAGGCGGCGGCGATCTCGCGCTGGCTGCAGGTCGCGGCGACGGGGGCGAACCAGATGCCGTCCGTCGCGCCGTCAGCGGCACCGGTCGAGCGGTGGTGGTCACGGGCGAGCTCGCCGGCGCGAATCATCGCGGCGCCCAGGTCGGGCAGGTAGGTCCAGGAGTGGGGGAGGTCGGCGCGCCCGATCGGCCGCACGGTGCCGCCCGACGTCGCCGGGCCGAGCATGCGATCGCCGGCGTGGGCGTTGGCGCCGGCCCCGGGGCCGAAGTAGTCGGACGCGACGACGCTCGCGGTCGGGACGGGTGACGCGGCGCGCGCGGCCAGGAGCTGCGCGCGCACACCGGGCTTGCCGCCTGTCGCGTCGTGCCGGGTCGCCTCGGTGATGGTGCCGGACCCGTCGAACGCGTACAGGCTCTCCGGAAACACGACGACGGCGCCCGCGGCCTCGGCGGCCGCGAGGACGGTGCGCTCCGCGGCAGGCAGTTCGCGGGCCCAGACCTTCGCGTCGTACGCGGAAGCGTGGATGCAGTAGTGGATGATCTCGGCGTCCTGGACGGCCGCGGCGAGGGCGCCGGCGTCGGTGACGTCGACCTTCCGGCGCTCGACGAGCGGGTGGTCGAGGCCCGAGCCGGACCGGGTGAGGACCCGGACGGGCATCCCCTGCGAGACGTACTGGCGGGCGACGGCGGTGCCGATCGGTCCGGCTCCGGCGATGACGACGGTCATGGTCATGTCCTATCTGTGAGCAGTGCTCTCGGTTGCTGACGACACGAGCATGCACCTGCATCGTCCGAAAAGCAAGAGCGGTGCTCACTTTTGTGTCCCACGACCTCGTGGGGCAGGATCAGGGGATGGCACCCACGCCCCGGCAGCTCGCCCGAGAGCACACGATGCGCGAGATCGTGCGGATCGGCCGCTCCCAGCTCGCGACCGTCGGCCCCGCGGACCTCTCCCTGCGCGCCGTCGCGCGGGAGCTCGGTGTCGTGTCGTCCGCGGTGTACCGGTACGTCAGCAGCCGCGACGAGCTGCTCACCCTCCTCATCGTCGACGCCTACGACGAGCTCGGCGACGCGGTCGACACCGCCCTCGCCGACGCCCCCGGTGCCCCGCGCGACCGCCTCCTCACGGCGACCCGAGCCGTCCGGAGCTGGGGGCTCGGCGACCCGTCGAGCTACGCCCTCCTGTACGGGACCCCCGTCCCCGGGTACGCGGCGCCGGCCGACCTCACCACCCAGCCGGGGACCCGGGTCGTGCTGGCCCTGATGCAGATCGTCGTCGACGCCTCGGAGGCGGGCAGGCTGCAACCCCAGCAGCGCGAGGTCCCGGACGGCGTCCGCGCGGACATGGAGCGCCTGCGCGCCGAGTTCGGCTTCGAGCTCCCGGTGCGGGCGATGGCGGCCGCGTTCCAGCTCTGGTCGGGCCTCTTCGGGCTCGTCTCGTTCGACGTCTTCGACCAGTGGGGCCCCGACACGCTCACCGACCGGGACGGCTTCTTCGACTACCAGGTCGGGCTGCTGGCCGACCTCGTGGGGCTCGCGTAGGCGACGTGCCCGCAGGCGCAGCCGGCCGTCGTCGGGCATGAGAAAGCCCGTGGGCTGGCGGTCTGGTCCCCCATGGAAAGGGAGGACCGCCTGTCGCGGTGGACGATTCCGCGACACCCACGGGCCCGGTGATGGCGTTGGTTTCGCCAGCTCGTCCGGAGACGTGCCGCGCGAGCTAGCGCGCGATCACCTCATGCGTCCGAAGAGTCTTCACTGGTCGGATCACCTCCTTTCCCATGTGCCGACGACGCTACGCCCGCACCTCGTCCCGAGCCAAGCAATTTCGCCGACGGGGGAGCGGTCAGTCCGCGCCCGGCTGGATGGCCTGCGTCTGGAGGAGCTGGACCTTGGTGCTCGTGCACGCCGTGAGGCCCGACGCCTTGACGAAGATCGAGTGCGTCTCGCCCGGCACGTACACGCGCAGGCCGTCGGCCTTCTTCGGCTTGCAGGTGCTCGCCGGGTAGTTCGCGGCCTGGCCGATCCGCAGCGGGGCGTGCGCGTGCCCGTTCGGCAGGAGGGTCACGGTGGCGTGCGGGCTCGACCGGTCGAAGGTCGCTGCCGCGCCGAGCTGCGTGCCGTTGCTGTCACCCACGAACGACACTCCCGGCCAGCCTTGCAGCTGGCAGGGCGCGCTGCCCGTGTTCTTCAGGACGAGGAACGGGAACGTGCTCCCCGCGCCGCCGCCGTCGCCCTCGGTGAGGGTCCCGGTGAGGTGGTCGGCGGTGCAGCGGGCGACCCGCAGCGAGCTGGGCGTCGGCGTGGAGCCGGTGCCCGTCGTCGTGCGCGGCGTGGCGTCCGGGGCCGGGACTGTGGTGGGTGGGGCGCTGTCCGCAGCGCCGGCCGTGTCGGCGGGGGCCGGGGCGGACGTCGGGGTCGACCCGGCGTCAGCGGGCGCGCTCGACGCGGCGCCGCCTCCGTCGTTGTCGCAGGCGGCGAGCGTGCCTGCGCTCAGCAGTCCGACGACGACGAGCGCGACCGCGCCCGTGGTCGTCCGCGCCAGGTGCGGCGCGTGCAGGGGGTGTCGACGAGTCATGCCTCGAGTCTCGTCCCGGGTCCATGAGGGGAGCATGAGGGCGTCCCTCACGGTGTGCTCACGCACCTGTCACCGGCTCGGCGGCGGCGTCCCTCCGGGCGGCAGGTGGAGCGTCGCGCGCAGCCCGCCCGACGGCGCGTCGTCGAGCGTGAGGTTCCCACCGTTGACCCGCGCCGCCCACGACGCGATCGACAGTCCGGACCCCGTGCCGGCGCGCGTGTCGCCCGTCGTCCCGGCGTCGACCATCCGGGAGCGGTCGGCCGCGGGGATACCGGGCCCGGCGTCGGTCACGACGACGCCGTCGCCGCGCACCTCGACGGCGACCGGCGGCCGTCCGTGCCGCAGCGCGTTCTCCACGAGGTTCCGGACCCCGAGCGCGAGGACGTCCGCGTTCGCGCTCACGACCACCGCCACCGGTGGGTCGGGCCGCACGAGGACGGCGCCGGCGTCGTCGCCCGGTCCGGGGCCGTCCGAAGGAGTCCCCGGCGCTGTCCCGACGACCTCCGCGACCACCCGTTCGACGAGCTGGTCGAGCCGCAGCGGCTCGCGGGACAGGTCGGCCGTCCCGACGGCGGCACGCGCCCGCAGCAGCAGCGCGTCCGTGAGCGCGGACAACCGCTGCGCCTGGCGCCGCGCCCCGTCGACGGCCGCACGCTGCGCGTCCGGGTCGTCAGGGTGCTGCGCGGCCCGGTCGACCTCGAGCTGCAGGACGCTGAGGGGCGTGCGGAGCTCGTGCGCGGCGTCGACGAGGAACCGCTCCTGCGACGCGAGCCCCCGGACGGCGGGCCGCATCGCGCGCCCCGACACCACGTGCCCCAGGAGGCTCGCCGCGAGGACCAGCAGGATGCTCGTGAGGACCAGCCGGTCGCGCAGCGTGGCGTGCTCCGCGGCGCCCGGGACCGTCCCGCCGACGAGCAGCACCGCGCCGACCGGCGTCGACGACGTGATCTTCGCCGTGTCGAAGACCGGCGCGACCGCCCAGTGCAGCGTGCGTCCGCGCTGCTGCGGCGCCACGAAGCTCGTCACTCCCGCGTCCCTCTGCTGCGCAGCGATGACGCGACGCAGGTCTGCGTCGGCGGGCAGGGCGTCCTGGTCGGGCTCCGCGTACTCGATCGACGACGGCGTCACGACCCCCAGCACCGACGTCGTCCGGCCGACCTGGGTCGCGTTGAGGCGGCCGAGGTCCAGGGTCCCGGCGTCGTCGACGCTCACGAGCTCGGACAGCGAGCCCGCCTGCTGGCGCAGTCCTTCGTCGAACGCGCTCGTCTGGGCGGAGGTGTCCACGCGCAGCGCGATCACCACGAGCACGCCGAGGCACACGGCGGTCGTCGCGGCGAAGACGATCGTCGTCGTCCAGCGGATCCGGCTGATCCGCCGGCGCGCGGGGCCGAGCGCGGGGTCGGTCATCGCGCCGCCGCGGCCGGTGTCGAGGGAGCGTCCGTGAGCCGGTACCCGACGCCGCGGACGGTCTCGATGAGGTCGGGCTCGCCCAGGCGCCGGCGCAGTTGCCCGACGAGCACGTCCACCACGTTCGAGGACGGCTCCGTGAGCTCGTCCCAGCACCGCTCGACGAGCTCGGTCCGGGTCACGACCTCGCCCGCGTGCTCCAGCAGCACCTCCAGCACCGCGAACTCCTTGGGCGTCGGGCTGAGGAGGATGCCGTCGAGCGTCAGGCGGTGCCGGACGACGTCCAGCTCGAGGCGCCCGCTCGTCAGGACCCGCGCGCGCTCGGTGCCCTGGCGCCGCGCCAACGACCGGAGCCGCGCCACGAGCTCGGGCAGCGCGAACGGCTTCACGACGTAGTCGTCCGCACCGTGCTCGAAGCCCGCGACCCGGTCCGCGACCTGCCCCCGCGCCGTGAGCAGCAGCACCGGCGTGGTGACCCCGTCGCGGCGGAGCCGGTCGACGAGGTCGAGCGCATCCCCGTCGGGGACGGTCCGGTCGAGCACCAGCACGTCATGGTGCGACGACGCGACGAGCACGTCCGCGTCGGCGATCGTCGTCACGTGGTCGACGACGAAGCCCTGGTCGCGCAGCGCTCCCACCAGGGCGGGTGCGAGCTCGGCGTCGTCCTCGAGGAGCAGCAGCTTCACGCGCACCGACTCTACGGCGAGCGCGCACGACGACGGGCGACGCCGATCATCGACCCGTCGTCAGGGGCGTCTGCTGATACAGCGCGAGGCGCCATCGGCCGTCGCCGCGCACGTACACGCTCGACATGAGCGCGTCGAACACGGTGTCCTCCCGCGACGCGTGGGCCGCGTAGACGAGAGCCACCACGTCCGGCCCCATCCCGACGACGCGCTCGTCGCTGATCCGGTACTCGCGCCAGGGCGGTGCCTCGTCGAGCGACGCGACGACCGCGTCACGGTCGAGCACGAAGCCGTGCGCGAGCACCATGACCGCGCCCGCCGTCATGAGATCGCCGTAGAAGCGCGCGCCGGTGCCCTCGCACAGCGAGGCCCAACCTGCGTGCTCCAGGGACCACAGCTCGTCAGCGTCCATCACCCGACCGTAGCCACGTGCCGGCCGCGGCGCGGTCCGTGCTCCCCGGCGTGCGCCGGCTCGCTTGGCAGGATGGGCCCATGGCTCCCCGCGACCCGTACCGCGTCATGACCGTCTGCACCGGAAACATCTGCAGGTCCCCGATGGCCGAGGTGGTGCTCCGCGACCGGTTCGACGCGGCCGGGCTGCGCGACCAGGTGCTCGTCGACTCGACCGGCGTCAGCGACGAGGAGCAGGGCAGGCCCATGGACCGGCGTGCGGTCGCCGTCCTCGAGGCTCACGGGTACGACCTCGCGGCGCTCGCGGGCCCGGCCGGCCCGCACCGTGCGCGCCAGGTCCGGGCGTCCGACCTCGCCGCCCGCGACCTGGTGCTGCCGATGACCGTCCTGCATGCGCACGCGGTGCGCCGGCTCGAGCACGGCACGACCGGCGGGGACGGGCTCGTCGTCCGGCTCTACCGGACGTTCGACCCCTCCGCGCCGGACGTCGACGTGGACAGCCCCGACGGGTACCGCCTCGACATCGACGACCCCTGGTACGGCGACCGCGAGGACTTCGAGGCGTGCCTCGCCCAGCTCGAGGCGGGTGCCGACGGTGTCGTGGCGTACGTCGAGGGTGAGCTGCGTCGTCGGGTGGGGTGACGCCTGACGCGCGGGGCAGGCGGCTCCGGGCAACACTGCTGGTGACGGGGTGACGTGCCCCGGACGGTCGCCCGGCCGCCTCGCGAGCAGGACCGACGGAGGCCGTCGTGAAGTTCACCGTCAAGAAGAGCGAGAAGACCGGGCAGTGCTGGTTCACGATCGTCGACGAGACCTGAGCCCCCGAGGACGACGAACGGGCCGCGTGACCGGATCACTCCGGCCACGCGGCCCGTTCGGTGTGGTGGCTGCGCTTCAGGTGGCAGCGTCAGGCCTCCACGGGACGGCCGACCGCCTCGGCCATCTCCTCCTCGAAGAGCGCCGCGGCGTCCTCGGGAGCCTGGATCCGCGGGCCGTCCGCGTCCACGACCTGGCCGGCCGTGGCGGGAGCGGCCTGCGGCGCGCGGGCGGAGCGCACCGCGACGCCGAGCAGGAGCACGGTCGCGGCGAGCAGGATCGCGGACGTCAGGAACGCGCGGTCCGCGCCCACGACGAACGCGTGCTGCGCGATCGCGGCAGCGTCGGAACCCTCGGGTGCGGCGTGCTGCGTCGCGGTCGTGGCGACCGTGACGAGCACGGCGAGGCCGAGCGACCCGCCGACCTGCTGCATGACGTTGACCAGGCCGGACGCCGCACCGGCGTCCTTCGGGTCGACGCCCTGCAGGGCGATCGCCGTGAGCGGCACGAACGCCAGCCCGTTGCCCATGCCGAACAGCAGGAGCGGGACGAGGATCGCGACGTACGACGAGTCCGCGTCGAGGCGCGACAGCACGAGCAGCGCCACCGTCGACAGGCTCAGGCCGATCAGCATGAGGGGCTTGGGCCCGACCCGGACGACGAGCGCGGCGCTGACCCGCGAGAACGCGAACAGCATCACCGTGAGCGGGAGGAACGCGAGCCCGGTGACGATCGGCGTGTAGCCGAGGATGTCCTGCAGGAACAGCGTCAGGTAGAAGAACATCCCGAACATGCCGCCGACGAGGAGGATCCGGCCGACGTACGAGGCGGCGCGGGTCCGGTCGGCGAAGAGCCGCAGCGGCGTGATGGGTGCGGGTGCCCGCAGCTCGACGAGGACGAACGACAGCAGCAGGACGCCACCGAGGACGAACGCGAGGACCGTCTCGGGGTCGCTCCACCCGTCGCTCGCCGCCCGGATGAACGCGTACACGAGGGCGCTCATGCCGAGCGTGGACGTCGCGGCGCCCATCAGGTCGAACTTCCCGCGCTGACGCGGAGTCTCGGGGAGCACGGCCCGGGCCAGGAAGATCAGGCCGATGCCGATGGGCACGTTGACGAACAGCACCCAGCGCCACGAGACCCACTCGGTGAGCAGGCCGCCGGCGATGAGGCCGACCGCGGAGCCGCCGATCGAGACCGCGGCGTAGTAGCCGAGCGCGCGGGCGCGCTCGCGGCCCTCGGGGAAGCGCGCCATGAGGAGCGCGAGGCCGGACGGGGCTGCGAAGGCCGCGCCGACCCCTTGAACGGCGCGGGCGGTCAGCAGCTCGCCGGGACCCTGGGCGAACCCGCCCGCGAGCGACGCGAGCGTGAACAGGCCGATGCCGAACAGGAGCGTCCGGCGGCGGCCGAGGATGTCGCCCGCCCGGGCGCCGAGGAGCAGGAGCCCCCCGAACGCGAGGGTATAGGCGTTGAGGACCCACGACAGGCTGGTCGCCGAGAAGCCGAGGGCCTTCTGGATGTCGGGGAGCGCGACGTTCACGATCGTCGCGTCCAGCACGATCATCAGCTGGGTGGTGAGGATCGCGGCCAGCACCAGGGGTGAGGAGTGGCCGCGCCCCGCGGCTGCGGGAGCCTGCGGGGAGAGGGTGGTCGAGGGTGAGGACACGTCTGGCCTCCACGAAGTAGGATGGAAAAGTGGAAGGAGCCTCCGGTAGACGCTTAGGACTATACGGAGGGTTCCTCCGGTTGTGCAAGAGATAATTCGAGATGAGTGCGGATCGGCCTGTTTCCCCACCCACGGGAGCGGGCGAGTATCGTCACGGCGTACGAGGCCGCAACGGTGCGGTTCGCGCGAAGGAGGTCACCGTGGGAACGCAAGCGACGGGCGAGCGGACGGCTAGCCCGGACCAGCCGTGCCGCCCCCTGCGAGCCGACGCTGCCCGCAACCGCGAGAAGCTGCTCGAGGCCGCGACCGAGGTCTTCGGTGAGCACGGCACGTCGGGCTCCCTCGAGGAGATCGCCCGGCGCGCCGGGGTCGGGGTCGGCACCCTGTACCGCCACTTCCCCACGCGTGCCTGTCTCGTCGAGCAGGTCTACCGGCACAGCGTCGACGAGGTCTGCGCCGCCGCGCCGCGCCTGCTCGAGCAGCTCGACCCGTTCGACGCCCTGTCCACCTGGGTCGACGGCTTCGTCGGGTACGTGAGCCGCAAGAAGGGCATGGCGTCGGCGCTCCGCGAGGCCATGGGCCCCGAGTCCGAGGCCGTCTTCGCCGACGTCCACGAGCGCCTCGAGGGTGCCGCCTCGCTGCTGCTCGGCGCCGCGCAGAAGGCCGGGATGGCGCGTTCCGACGCCGAGCCGCTCGACATCCTGCGCAGCGTCTCGGGCATGTGCATGGCGGCCGCCGCGTCGCAGGACCCCGAGCGGACCAAGCGTGTCCTGTCGCTCGTCCTCGACGGGCTCCGGTACGGCGCCCCCGTGACCGTCGAGGCGTCCCGCACCGAGAACCTCGCGTCGGTCTGACCGCCAGGTGAAGGTCTCCGCGCGCTCGCACGTCCCCGCGTTCGCCGTCATGGAGGTGCTGGCAGCCGCGAACGCCCGACGCGCGGCGGGCGAGTCCGTGCTCAACCTGTGCGCCGGCGAGCCGTCGTCGGGCGCGGCGGAACCCGTTCGGGAGCGGGCGATCGAGATCCTGCGGTCGGGCGACCTCGGGTACACCGAGGCGCTCGGCGCCCCCGCGCTGCGCGAGGCGATCGCCGGTCACTACCGCCGCTGGTACGACGTCGACGTCTCGCCCGGCCGGGTCGCCGTCACCACAGGGAGCTCGGGCGGGTTCCTGCTCGCGTTCGTCGCGGCGTTCGACGTGGGCGACCGCGTCGTGCTCGCCCGGCCCGGGTACCCCGCCTACCGCAACATCCTCACGGCGCTCGGCTGCGACGTCGTCGAGCTCGACTGCGGCCCCGCCACGCGCTACCAGCCGACCGTCGAGCAGCTCGACGCGCTCCACGCCGAGGCGCCGGTCGCGGGGCTGGTCGTCGCGAGCCCGGCGAACCCGACCGGCACGATGATCGAGGCCGCCGAGCTCGAAGCGTTGTCACGCTGGTGCGCCGCGCACGGCGTGCGGCTCGTGTCCGACGAGATCTACCACGGCATCACCTACGGCGGCCCCGAGGTGGCGACCGCTGCCACGCACCTCGACGACGGCGCGATCGTCGTCAACTCGTTCTCCAAGTACTGGGCCATGACGGGCTGGCGGCTCGGCTGGCTCGTGCTGCCGGACGACCTCGTCGGCCCGGTCGACGCACTGGCCAGCAACGTCGCCCTCTGCCCGCCCGCGCTCGCGCAGCACGCGGCGATCGCCGCGTTCACCGAGGCGGCGTACGACGCGGCGGCCGCGAACGTCGCGACCTACGCGACGTCCCGCGCGCTCCTGCTCGAGCGCGTCGGCGAGCTGGGCTGGGACCCGCTCGCCCCCGCTGACGGCGCGTTCTACCTGTACGGCGACGTGTCCCGGTACCTGGCGGCCGCGCCGGACGACGGCCTGCCCGCCGACTCCGTGGCGTACTGCGAGCGGCTCCTCGCTGAGACGGGCGTCGCGCTGACGCCCGGCACCGACTTCGACGGTGTGCACGGCCGCCGCTGGGTGCGGCTCAGCTTCGCGGCGGCGCCGTCGACCGTCGCCACGGCCGTCGACCGGGTCGTGGCGTGGCAGCGGGAGCTGGTCTCCGGAGCCTGAGCCCGACCGCCGCTTCAGTGCTCGCGGTGTCGGCGGTGGTCCCGGTGCTCGCGGTGCTCGTGCGGCTCCTGCCCCGGCTCGGGTCCAGGCCCGGGGGTGTGGCCGTGGTCGGCGGCGTGCCTCGCGATGTGCTCCTTGCGGACCTTCGCGACCTCCTCCTCGGGCTCCCCGAGGTCGGCGCCGTCCGGGCCGGGCCCGGGTGTGCGACCGGAGTGGTTGCGCAGGTTCTCCGCGCGCTTCGCGGTCTCCTCGTCCGTCTCGCGCAGGTCTTCGCCGCGCGGACCGGGGCCGGGGGTGGCGCCGTCGTCCTCGCCGGTGAAGCCGTCGCGGCCCGAGACCAGGCCCGAGGTGTCGTAGTCGTCGCTGGGCGTCGTGGTCATGTCGTCCTCCTCCGGGTGCAGGGGATCGAGAGGGACCCTCGTCTCGATTCTCGCGCGAACTTCGTTCGGTGGCGAGGCGCCCGGGTCAGGCCCCGTGCTCGACGATCGCCGTGAGCGCACCACGAAGCTGTACGAGCCCCGCGGCGCCGAGCGCGTCGTCGAGCCAGTTCTCGTAGTCCCCGACGACGTCCGCGCAGGTCGCGAGGAGCCGCGTGCCCGCAGGGGTGGTGCGGTAGAGCTTGGCGCGGCCGTCGGAGGGGTCGGGCTCGAGCGTGAGGTACCCGCGGCGGACGAGGTGTCCCGCGAGCTCCGACGTCGCCTGCTTGGTGCGCCCGACGCGGTCGACGAGCGTGGCGAGCCGGGTGCCGTCGGGGTCGACCGCGTTGAGGACCGAGACGTTCGCGGCGCTCACGTCGTCATATCCGGCATGGGCGAGAGCACGGTCGAGCACACGCACGAGCGTCTGCTGGGCCGTGCGCATGAGGTCGCCGAGCGGGAGGTCGCCGGGCGCGGTGTGGCCCGGGGGTACGGCCCGGTCGACCGGTTTCGTCAGGCCCTTGACGGTCTCGCCCTCACTCGACACGATAGTCATGCTCCTGACTATATCGAACGCGTCCACCCGCACGGAGGTCGTCATGCCCGAGGTCACGCAGCCCACCACCGACACCGCGTCGTCGCCGGTGCCGCCCCTCCCCGCCGGCCTCGCCGGCCGGCCCCCGCTCCCCGAGGTGCCCGGGTTCCGGCACCGCTGGGTCGATGTCCGCGGGGCGTCGGTGCACGTCGCCGAGGCCGGGACCGACGACGCGCCGCCGGTCCTCCTCCTGCACGGGTTCCCCCAGCACTGGTACGCCTGGCGCGGAGTGGCGGGCGACCTCGCACGCGACCGCCACGTCGTCGTGCCGGACCTGCCCGGCTTCGGGTGGAGCGAGCCCGCTTCCCACGGCTGGTCCACGGCCCAGCGCGCGGCGGACACGCTCGCGCTCCTCGACGCGCTCGGCCTCCACGGGCCGGTGGACGTCGCCGGGCACGACTGGGGCGCGTGGCTCGCGTTCCGCGTCGCGCTCGACGCGCCCGGGCGCGTGCGCCGGCTCGTCGCCGTCTCCGAGCTCCACCCGTGGCCCCTGCAGCGCCGGCTCGTCCCGCGCCTGTGGCGCATGTGGGTCACCGCGTTGTTCGAGGTCCCGGGCCTCGGCTCGGCCGTCCAACGCCGGCGCGGAGCGGTGCGGTGGTTCCTGAGCCGCGACGCGCGTGACGGCGCCGTCTGGACGGACGACCTCGTCGACGCCTACGCCGCCGTGACCGCGCGGCCGGACGTCGCGCACGCGGGACGCCGGCTGCACAGCGCGTTCGTGCTGCACGACATCGCCCGCATGATTCTGCGGCGCGACGGCCGGCGCGCGTACGACGTCCCCACGCAGATGGTCGCGGGCGACCACGACGCGTACATCCCGCCCGCCCTCGTGGCGCCGCCCCGGTCGCGCGCCGACGTCGTGCAGGTGTGGACCGTGCCCGGCGGCCACTTCGTCCTGGACGAGAACCCGCGGGCCGTCGCCGACGCCGTCCGCGGGCATCTCGACGCCCCGGACGAGGCCTTCCCCCGGGTACGATGAGCCCACAACTTCAGCTTCACGCCACTCGAACCGTGTCGGGAGAGTCTGCGCGTCGTCCGCCTCGGCGGAGGGCGCCGGACGCCGAAGGAGCAAGTCCTCCCCGGAATCTCTCAGGCCCCCGTACCGGCACGGCGAGGCAACTCTGGAAAGCGGTGCGCGCGTGCGCGCACCCACCGACGGTGCAAGTCGGCGCGCCCCGGGCGGGACCCTCCCGCGAACGGCGGACCGGCAAAACTCTCAGGTGGACGCTGCGCGTCCGGTGACAGAGCGGGGAGGGCCCAGCCCACCGGTCCGGCCGTCGTCGGACCACGCCCGCCCGGAGCACCCCGTGAACGAGCAGCACATCCCCGCGGCCTTCGACCGCGACCACTTCGCGACCCGGCACATCGGTCCCCGCGGCGTCCGCACGGGCGTCGAGGCAGCCGCCGACGGCACGGCCGGCGACGTCGTCCGCATGCTCGCCGTCCTCGGGCAGCCCTCGCTCGACGCCCTCGTCGACGCCGCGATCCCGGCGTCGATCCGCGAGCACGCGCCGCTCGACCTGCCCGCGGCGCGCACCGAGACCGAGGTCACGGCCGACCTGCGCCGGATCGCCGCGAAGAACGTCGTGAAGACCCAGATGATCGGGCTCGGCTACTACGGCACGACGACGCCGCCCGTCATCCGCCGGAACGTCCTCGAGTCGCCCGGCTGGTACACGTCGTACACGCCGTACCAGGCGGAGATCTCGCAGGGCCGGCTCGAGGCGCTGCTCAACTTCCAGACCGTCGTCGAGGACCTCACGGGCCTCGCGATCGCGAACGCGAGCCTGCTCGACGAGGCCACGGCCGTCGCCGAGGCCGTCGCGCTCATGTTCCGCGCGCACAAGACCGGGTCGAAGGGCGCGCGCGGCGCCGCAGGCGGCACGGTCGTGCTCGACGCCGAGCTGTTCCCCCAGACGCTCGCGGTCACCTGCGGCCGGTCCGACGCCGCAGGGCTGCACGTCGTCGTCGCGGACCTCGCGGACGGGCTGCCCGAGGTCGAGGGCGACCTCGTCGGCGTCGTCCTGCAGCAGAGCGGCACGTCGGGCGTCGTCCGCGACCTGCGCCCGCTCGTCGCGGCGGCCAAGGAGCGCGGCGCCCTCGTGACGGTGGCCGCCGACCTGCTCGCCCTCACGATGCTCGTCTCGCCGGGCGAGCTCGGCGCGGACGTGTCCGTCGGCTCGGCGCAACGCTTCGGCGTCCCGCTGTTCTACGGCGGCCCGCACGCCGCGTTCATGGCGGTCCGCTCGGGCCTCGAGCGGTCGCTGCCCGGCCGGCTCGTCGGGGTGTCGGTCGACGCCGACGGCGCCCCCGCCTACCGCCTCGCGCTCCAGACGCGCGAGCAGCACATCCGCCGCGAGCGGGCGACGTCGAACATCTGCACCGCGCAGGCGCTGCTCGCGATCGTCGCGTCGATGTACGCGGTCTGCCACGGCCCCCGCGGTCTCCGGGCGATCGCCGAGCGCGTGCACGACCGCGCCGCCGCACTGGCGGCCGGGGCGCGCGCCGCCGGCCTGACGGTCGTGCACGACACCTTCTTCGACACGGTCCGCCTGCACGTCCCGGGCAGGGCGGCCGCCCTCGTCGACACCGCGTGCGAGGCGGGGATCAACCTGTACGCCCCGGACGCCGACCACGTCCAGGCGTCCTGCGACGAGACGACGACGCCGGAGACGATCGCGACCCTCCTGATCGCGCTGACCGGCTCGGAGCCGGCGGGCGTCGCCGCGGACGCCACGCTCCCGGCCTGGGCGCTCCGCACCACCGAGTACCTGACGCACCCGGTGTTCAGCGCCCACCGCTCGGAGACGTCGATGCTCCGGTACCTGCGGGCGCTGTCCGACAAGGACCTCGCGCTCGACCGGACGATGATCCCGCTCGGCTCGTGCACCATGAAGCTCAACGCGACCGTCGAGATGGAGCCGATCTCCTGGCCCGGGTTCGCCGACGTGCACCCGTTCGTCCCCGCCGACCAGGCGACGGGCTACCGCGAGCTCGTCGAGACGCTCGAGGGCTGGCTCGCCGAGATCACGGGGTACGCGGCGGTCTCGGTGCAGCCGAACGCCGGGTCGCAGGGCGAGTTCGCGGGGCTGCTCGCGATCCGCGGGTACCACCGGTCGCGGGGCGACGAGGGGCGCGACGTCGTCCTCATCCCGGCGTCGGCGCACGGCACCAACGCGGCGTCGGCGGCGCTGGCCGGCCTGCGCGTCGTCGTGGTGGCGACGGCGGAGGACGGGTCGGTCGAGCTCGACGACCTGCGGGCGAAGCTCGACCAGCACGGTCCCCAGGTCGCCGGGATCATGATCACGTACCCGTCGACGCACGGGGTCTACGAGGCCCACGTCCGCGACGTCTGCGCCCTCGTACACGACGCCGGTGGTCAGGTGTACATCGACGGGGCCAACCTCAACGCGCTCGTCGGGCTGGCACGGCCCGGGCGGTTCGGCGGTGACGTCTCGCACCTCAACCTGCACAAGACGTTCTGCATCCCGCACGGCGGCGGCGGCCCGGGCGTGGGCCCGGTCGCGGTGGCCGAGCACCTGGTCCCGTTCCTCCCGGGCAACCCGCTCGACGCCGACGACGCGGCCGGTGTCCCGGTGTCCGCGGCGCCATACGGGTCCGCGGGGATCCTGCCGATCTCGTACGCGTACGTCGCGCTCATGGGGCCAGACGGGCTGACCGCGGCCACCGAGGGCGCTGTGCTCGGCGCGAACTACCTGGCCGCGCGGCTCCGCGAGCACTTCCCGGTGCTCTACGCGGGCCCGGACGGGCTCGTCGCCCACGAGTGCATCCTCGACCTGCGCGACATCACGAAGCGCACCGGCGTGACGGCCGAGGACGTCGCCAAGCGGCTCATGGACTACGGCTTCCACGCCCCGACGCTCGCGTTCCCGGTGCCCGGGACGCTCATGGTCGAGCCGACCGAGTCGGAGGACCTCGCGGAGCTCGACCGGTTCGTCGACGCGATGGTCGCGATCCGTGCCGAGGTGGACGCGGTCGAGCAGGGCCGGTGGCCCGTCGAGGAGTCGCCGCTGCGGGGCGCCCCCCACACGGCCGGCGCGCTGCTCGCGAGCGACTGGGACAAGGCGTACACGCGCGAGGAGGCCGCGGCCGTCGTCGGGCAGGACGGCCGCGCGGCCGCCCGAGCCGCGACCAAGTACTGGCCGCCCGTGCGCCGGATCGACGGCGCCTACGGGGACCGGAACCTCGTCTGCGCGTGCCCGCCGGTCGAGTCCTTCGCCGACTGACCGCGAAGTACCCCGGCATCCGGGGTACTTCGCGAAGTACCCCGGATACCGGGGTACCTCGCGGACAGCCACCGACTAGCCTCGACATGACGAGAGAGGGAGACCGATGACGACCTCCGTAGAGACCCCCGACGACGCCACCACGGCCACGCCCCGGCACACGCCGCTGCACGACGAGCACGTCGCGCTCGGCGCCACGCTGACCGAGTTCGGCGGCTGGCTGATGCCTCTCCGGTACGCGAGCGACCTCGCCGAGCACCGGGCGGTGCGCGCCGCGGCGGGCCTGTTCGACCTGTCCCACATGGGGGAGATCCGCCTGCGCGGTCCCGAGGCGGGGAACGCGCTCGACGTCGCACTGGTGGGCTGGCTGTCCCAGGTGCAGCCGGGCCGGGCGCGCTACTCGATGATCACGAACGAGTTCGGCGAGGTGATCGACGACCTCGTCGTCTACCGGCTCGCGGACGACGACTTCCTGGTCGTGGCGAACGCGTCCAACGCACCGGTCGTGGCGCGCGAGCTCGTCAGCCGCGCGGCGCCGTTCGACGTGGAGGTCACGGACGAGTCCGAGGCGACCGCGCTGGTCGCGGTCCAGGGCCCGCTCGCCGAGCAGATCGTCACCGGCCTCGCCGCCGGCGACGCGGACAAGGTCCGCGCGCTGAGGTACTACGCGAGCGTCCCGGCGACAGTCGCGGGTGTCGAGGCGCTCGTCGCCCGCACCGGGTACACGGGCGAGGACGGCTTCGAGCTGTTCGTCCCGGCCGACCACGCGGTCGCGCTGTGGCGGTCGCTGCTCGGTACCGGCGCGGAGGACGGCCTCGTCCCCGCCGGGCTCTCGGCCCGTGACTCGCTGCGCCTCGAGGCCGGCATGCCGCTCTACGGCCACGAGCTCGACCTCACGACCACGCCCTACGACGCCGGGCTCGGCCGCGTGGTGCGTCTCGACAAGACCACCGACGACGGCGCCGTGCTCGAGTTCGTGGGCCGCGCGGCGCTGGCGTCGCGGCGCGGCTGCGAGCCGGCCCGCGTGCTCGTCGGGCTGAGCGCCGCCGGACGCCGGGCCGCACGCGAGGGCGACCACGTCGTCGTGCGCGGGCACGTGCCCCAGATCGTCGTGGGAAAGGTGACGAGCGGCGCGCCGTCGCCCACGCTGGGCCACGCGATCGCCATGGCGTACGTGACGCCGGAGGTCTCGGCGGTGGGGACCGAGCTCGCCGTCGACGTCCGCGGGCGCGAGGAGCCGGTAGAGGTCGTCGAGCTGCCGTTCTACCGTCGTCCTGACAAGGCCTGACGGCGCTGCGCCACCCACCCCAGGAACCCCTCGACCTCAGACCCGCTGAGCCGACCACCGGAAGGACCCCCATGGCCGACGCGACTTTTCCCGCCCAGCTCCAGTACACCGTCGAGCACGAGTGGCTCGACGGCTCCGACCCGGCCGTCGTCGGGATCACGTCCACCGCGGCCGAAGCGCTGGGCGACATCGTCTACCTCGAGCTTCCCGCGGTCGGCGACGACATCGCGGCCGGCACGGTGATCGGCGAGATCGAGTCGACCAAGTCGGTCTCCGAGCTGTACTCGCCCGTCACCGGCACGGTCGTGGCCGTGAACGACGCCGCGGTCGAGGACCCGTCGCTCGTGAACTCCGACCCGTTCGGTGAGGGCTGGCTGCTCAAGGTCGACGTGACCGAGGTCGGCCCGGTGCTGACGGCCGAGGAGTACCAGGCGCAGGTCGGGGCCTGACCGTGCGTACGGCCGGCCGGCGGGCGCTCGTGCTCGCCGGCCGCGGCCGGTACGAGGACCCGTGGCACGACACGGCCGCCACGTCCCACGAGGTCGCGACCGCGCTCGCCGAGGTCGGGGTGGACGCGGAGGTGCGGGGCACGTTCGCGGGTGCGTTCGGCGACCTGGACGGGTTCGACCTCGTGGTCGTGAACGCGTGCGCGGCGCGCCCCTCGCTCGACCCGGCGACCGACGGCGACGACGCCGCCTGGGAAGACGCGTTCGCGGCGCTGGGTGCGTGGGCGTCGTCGGGCGGGCGGCTGCTCGCGCTGCACCAGGCGGCGAACGCCTTCCAGGACCGCCCGGCGTGGGCGGAGGTCTGGCACGGGATGCTCGGCGGGAGCTGGGTGCCCGGGCGCTCGATGCACCCGGAGCGCGGGCGCGCGCTGTTCGACGTCCGCGACCCGGCGCACCCGGTGACGCGCGGCCTCGCCGGCCCCGACGCGACCTTCACCGCCGACGACGAGCGCTACTCCTACCTCGACGTCGCGCCCGAGGTGCACGTCCTGGTGACGCAGCGCCACGACGGCGTCGACCACCCCGTGGTCTGGACGTACGACGCGCACGGCGGGCTCACGGTCTACGACGCGCTCGGTCACGACGCGCGTGCCTACCGCGAGCCCGTCCGACGCCGGCTGCTGCAGCGCGAGGCGCTCTGGCTGCTGGAGCTCCCCTCCCCGTGAGTGCGTGACTTTTGTGCGACACGCCGGGCGTGTCGCACAAGAAGTGCGCACTCAGCGGGACGGGCAGGGCAAACGGCGCCCGCCCCGGTCCCGAGGACCGAGGGGGGCGCCGCTCCCGTGTGCGTCAACGGACGGCTGTCAGGCCTCCTTCGCCGGGATCGCCGCGAGCAGGGCGCTCAGCGCGCTGGCCTGGGTGCGCCAGTCGAACGTGTTGGCCTTCTCCGTCCCGTTGCCGCCGGCCCAGCGCAGACCGAGGCGGTCGTCGCGGTTCCGGTCGTGCGCCCAGACGGACTGGGCCTGGCGGTCGACGAACGCCTGGTACGGGTGGTCCTTCAGCGTGTCGTTGAGGTCACCCAGGTACCGGAGGAACACGCCCTTGAACTGCTTGGCGTTGTCGTCGCAGGTGCCGGCTGGGTCGCACTCCTCGGTGAGGATCCCGTCGGTGACCAGCTCCGGGTCGGTCGTGCCGGCGTCGGCGAGCTTGCGCACCGTCTTGAGGACGGACGCGTCGCCGGTGGCCTTGTAGAGCTCGAGGCCGCCGCCCAGGAACACGCCCTGGTTGTACGTCCACACGGTGCCGCCGTTGTTCTGGCACTTGGCGTCGAGGCCGTCGTTCACGAGCCCCTTGGCGTTGATCATCCCGCTCGAGGTGATCCAGTCCCAGCCCGCCTGCGAGCGCGCGAGCCAGGTCGTGTCGCCCTTGATGCGGTTGTGCAGCTCGGCCGTCAGGCGGACCCAGAGGCCGTTCGTGACCGCGTTCTTGTAGGTGCGCTCGGCGTCCCACCAGACCCCGCCCCCGCAGGTGCTGGTGTCCCAGTACCCGTCGACGTACTCGCCGATCTTCGTGGCCATGTCGAGGTACTTCTGGTCACCGGTCAGGTCGTACGCCTGGACCCAGGCGAGGCCCCACCACTCGGAGTCGTCGATCGCCCGGCTGGTGAAGTTGCCGAGGAGCTCGTCACCGGAGAGCTGGCCCGCGGGGAACTTCCCCTTGTCCTGCTCGAACGTGCGGTCCACCTGCGCCAGGTAGCTCGTGTCACCCGTGCGCTGCATGTACTCGACGACGGTCTGGGTCGCGACGGCGGAGTTCCACCAGCTCGACGGCCACCAGGCCTTGCCCGGGTCGTAGTCGCTCATGAGCACCGCGGCGGCGCTGGTCGCCCGCGTCGTCGACGGCGGGGACGCGATCAGCTGGTCGACCAGCGGCAGCAGGGCCGCCTTGGCGTCCTTGCTCACCTTGTTGTCCTTCGCGCCGGCGATCGCGGACCGCAGGTCCTCGAGGGCCTGCGCGAGCGGCGCGGCGTGGTTGCCGTCGGCGGCGGCCTGGGCCTTGTCGACCAGGTCGACCAGGTCGTGCGAGACCCCGCCGATGATGTCCTTGCTGCGGGTCAGCTCACCGAGCTGGGCTCGCAGCAGGTCCAGTCCCTCGCCGTCGCCGATCCACTGCGACACGACGAGCTCGAGCTGCGCCCGCACGTCGTCGGGCAGCAGGCTCTGCGGCATGCCGTCCATCGCGGCCTTGAGCGCCCGCACCTGGGCCTTCACGGCGTCGGCGTCCCCGGCGTCCTCGGCCTTCTGGGCCGCGTCGACGAGCGCGCCGAGGTCCTTGGCGGTGCGCTCCGGGATCTCGTGGTGCTGCCGCGCCGACGTGATGACGTCCGCGAGCTCCGAGACGCGCGGGGTGTGCGCGAGCAGCTCGACCTCGGACAGGGCGGTCGTCTTCGCCTGGCTCTTCGTCACCGCCACCCGGTACTGCCGGTAGATGCCCGGGTGCGCCACGGAGAACGCCCGCGTCTGCTGACGCTCGGAGAACGTCTCGCCGCTGCGGGTGTCGAGCGTGACCCACGTCTTGCCGTCCTGCGAGCCCTGCAGCTTCCAGGCGGTCGGGTCGGCACCCTTCGCGGCCGCCGACGTCAGCGTGTACATGGTGGCGCGGGCGGTGCGGCCGGTGAGCGCGTACGACACCGTGGGCGTCGCGGACGAGAACGTCGCCCCCGTGCCGGACGTGTTGTCGAAGAGCTTGGCCACCTCGGCGTCGGCGTCGTCGGCCGTCGCCTTCCCGGCCTTCGGGCCGGTGACGTCGGCGAGCGGGTCGGGGACGTCGTCGCCCTGGGTGATCGACGGCAGGCCGTCCTTCGCCCCGGTGCCCCACGACGACGGCGTCGGGCCCATGTTGAAGACGACGGTGCCGCCGGCGGTGAGCTGGTCCTGCGTGAAGACCGTCGAGTTCTGGGCCTTCCCGTTGACCGTGACGCCCTGAACGTAGACGTTCGTCGCGCTGTTGTCCGGCGCGCTGATGACGAGGTCCTTGCCGCTCGCGAGGTGGATCGTCGCCTTCGTGAAGAGCGGCGAGCCGATCGCGTACGTGGGGCTGCCGACCTGCAGCGGGTAGAAGCCCAGCGAGCTGAAGACCTGCCACCCCGACATCTCGCCGTTGTCCTCGTCGCCCGGGTAGCCCTGGCCGATCTCGCTGCCCACGAACCCGCGGGCGAGAGCCTCACGGACGATGGCCTGGGTCTTCGAGGGCTGTCCGACGGCGTCGTACAGGTACGGGATGTGGTGCGAGACCTGGTTGCTCAGTCCCCACTGGCCCATGCGGACCGCCTTGGCCTCGCGCATCTCGTGGATCACGCCGCCGTAGGCGCCGGGGTACTGCGCCGTCTCGGGGGTCGCGAAGAACTCGTCGAGCTTGTCGGCGAGCTTTGTGCGGCCGCCGTACAGGTTGGCCAGACCCTGCGGGTCCTGGACCGCGTGGAACGCGAAGTTCCAGGCGTCCGTCTCGGTGTAGGGGCTGCCCCACGCGCGCGGGTCGAAGTCCGACGCGGCCTGCGCCCAGTCACCCGAGGCGTCCTTGGCGCGGAAGAACCCGGTCTGCGAGTCGAAAAGGTTGACGTAGTCGAGCGAGCGGTTGAGGTAGTACTCGTAGTTGTCCGCGTACTCCTGGTGGTGCGCGTCCGACGCGTCGGTCGAGTCGAGGAGCTTCTTCGACATCATCGCGATGCCGTAGTCGTTGAGGTAGTCCTCGAGCGACCACGACGCGCTCTCGTGCGTCGACGACGGCGTGTAGCCGAGGAACGTCGCCTGGTCCTGGCCCTTGCGGCCCACGTTCTCGTTCGGCGGCGCGACGGACGCGTTCTTCAGCGACGCCTCGTAGGCGCGCTGCACGTTGATGTCGACGCCCTTGACGAACGCGTCGGCGAACGCCACGTCCGAGCTGGTGCCCGTCATCGAGTTCGCGTAGCCGGGGGCGGACCAGCGCGAGACCCAGCCGCCGTCCGCGTACTCCTGGGTCATGCCGTCGACCATCTCCGCGGCGTCGCCCGGGTACAGCAGCGAGTACGCCGGCCACGTGGTCCGGTAGGTGTCCCAGAAGCCGTTGTCGACGTAGACCTTGCCGTCGACGATCGGCGCGCCGGTCGTCGTGGCCGTCGTGCCGTCGGGAGCCGGGTCGAGGCTCGTGCCCGACTGGTCGACGTGCTTCCAGACGGGCGACGCCGCGGTGCCGGTGTTCTCGTAGCCCGAGTTCGGGTAGAGGTTGAGCCGGTAGAGGTTCGAGTACAGCGTCGTGAGCTGGTCCTCGGTCGCGCCCTCGACGTCGATCACGCCGAGCTTCGCGTCCCACAGCGCCTGCGCGCGGTCCCGGACCTGCTCGAACGTGTCGCCGTCGGCGATCTCCAGCCCCAGGTTGTGCTTGGCCTGGGCGACGCCGACCAGCGACGTCGCGATCCGCATCTCGACGGTCTTGCTCTTCGACGTGTCGAAGGTCAGGTAGCCCGAGACGTTCTCGCGGCCGCTCGTCGCGAGCTTGCCGCCCGCCGTGGCGGGGCGGTCGAACGTCGCGTAGACGTACATCCGCTTGTACCCGTTGCTCTGGTTGCCGGCCGCGACGTCCGTGTAGCCCGAGAGCGTGCCGGTCGTCGGGTCGAGCGTCAGCCCGCCGGCGTTGTTGACGTTGTCGAGCAGGACGTTCGACTCGTCGCCCGTGAACGTGAACCGGAACATCGCCGCATGGTCGGTGGGCGCGATCTCGGTCTTCATGCCGTCGTCGAACGTGACGCCGTAGTAGTACGGGCGCGCCACCTCGTTGTCGTGGCTGAAGGTCTCGGCCCGCACCGAGCGGCTCGCGTCGGGCTTGCCGGTCTGGGCGGACGGCATGATCTGGAACGTCTGCCGGTCACCGATCCACGGGCTCGGCTCGTGGCTGAGGTTGAACGACTGGATCGTCGGCCGGTTCTGGCTGTCGTTGCCCTGCTGGTAGCGGTACTCCCAGGTGGCGGAGCCGGAGTCCGTAGCCGGCGTCCAGAAGTTGAAGCCGTGCGGGACCGCCGTCGCGGGGATGTTGTTGCCCCGCGAGAAGTCGCCCGACGAGTTGGTGCCGCGGGTCGTGAGGACGTGGTCGGACGGGTGCGCGGACGTGTTCGCCGGCGGAGCGTCGCCGACGCGGATGTCGTCGACCCAGCCGCTGAAGTCGGCCGGCCCCGCGGTGTTGTCGTACCCGACGAGGATGCGGTCGATCGTCTTGCCGGCGGCGACCTTGCCGATCTCGCTCCGGACGGCGTTCCACTGGTTGACGTAGAGCACCTTCGAGTCGCCCTGGCCCTGCGGGTCGAGCGCGTAGCCGTGAGCGTCCGTGGCGCCGAGCTGGCTGAGGTAGGTGCCGTCGGTGAACGCGAGGTCCACGGCGACGTGCGTGCTCGCGTACGACCGGTCCTTCTCGGACGCCTCGGGGAACAGCTCGTACGACAGCTGCGTGCCCGTCCCGACGGGCACGTCGACGTCGAGCACCTTGTTGTACGCGAAGCCGTGGCCCTCGGCCGTCTGGCTGCCCGCGAGGTGCAGGGCGTGCATGCCGGTCCAGCCGGCCTGCGTCTTGGCGTCGTAGGCGTTCGCCGGGCCGGAGCCGAGCGTCGTCGCCATGGGCGTCCGCTTCGCGGGCGTCGTGGACAGCAGCCACTCGGCGAGCTGGGTGCCGTCGCTCCCGGAGTTCTCCGTGACGGCCAAGCGGTAGTACCGGAACGCCTGGGGCTTCTCGACCGTGTACTCGCGGGTCTCCAGCCGGTCGGCGAAGGCCTGGTTGGTGCGGGTGTCGAGGGTCGTCCAGCTGGAGCCGTCGCTCGATCCCTGGAGCTTCCACGACCGCGGGTCGCGGTCGGGCGCGTCGCCCGCGGACGCGAGCGCGTACGTGGCGACGGCGGCAGGCTCCTTGAGCTCGTAGGTCACCGTGGGGGTCCGGGATCCCGTGAGCCACTTGGTGCTGACCTTGCCGTCGGCGAGGTTGGCGGCGACCTCGTCCGGCGGGTTCTCGCCGCTGGCGCTCACCTTGGCGACCGTGCTCGTGATGTCGCCGGGGAAGTCGATCGTGCCGGGCTTGAGCTGCTGGACGGACGCGTCGGCGATGGTGACGTCGAGCGCGCCGCTGCTGTGGGTGCGGATCTGGAACTGGGGCGTGCCGCCGCCGCTCGTGGGTCGCGCGATGTCGACCGTGACCGTCCGCGGCTTGGCCGTGAGAGCGACCTCCTCGCCGCCCACGTCGCGGCCGCCGTCGTAGACGTTGAAGAACACCGTGCCGCTGCCGCTGAGCGTCACCTGCGCGCGCAGCGGGACGCCGCGGACGAGGTTCGGCATCGGCACCTGCGTCCAGGTCTCGCCGGCCGACTGCATCGCCCAGTGCATCGCGGTGTCGCCGGTGTCGCTCGTGGGCTGGAGCGTGCCGGGCACGTTCCCGACGCCGTTCTGGAACGGCCCCTCCCACGCGCGCGTGTCCGTGGCGCCGCCGAGCAGGTTGTCGCCGACCGGCGTGCTGGGGCTGCGCTCGAGCACGGTCGTCCCGACGACGCCGGACGAGCGCGGGCCGTCCGTGCCCTGCTCGGTCTCGCTGTCCCAGGTGGGCTGGGGGTCGTCGGGCTCGAACGACGTGAAGAACGACCCGCCGCCGGTCTGCGCCGCCGGCGCGTCGGGGGACGCGTGGAGCGTCGTCGCGTTCGCGGCGCCCACCCCGGTGGCTCCGACCGTGAGGGCCAGGACCGGGGGGAGCGCGAGCCGGAGCCAGCGCGGGCGGCTCACGGGCCGTCTTTGGGGTGGGGCGAGGGGTGGTGGAGTGGTAGCGCGAGAAGGCATCGATGACCTCGGGGCTCGGTGCGGCACGGTCGCCACAGGCTGACAGCGTTGTCTTGCGAGCCATACGAGACCACAGGGTGAGGCAATACTCAAGTCCCGGAATGAATTCGCACCGGCGTGTCGCGGTGGAGGTGCCTCGGCCGCCTCGCGGCGGCGTGGCGTCTTCGGTGGCACGATGGGGACACCGGTTCCGAGGGAGGGTGGAACGATGGCGGCCGACGGCGGCACGGGACGACGATCCACCGCGCTCTCCTGGACGATCGTGTCGGCGACCGCGGTGGTGTGGGTCGTCCTGCTCGTCTGGAAGCCGGGCACGGAGGGCAGCGTCTTGTCCGCGGTCTCGTCGCTCTTCCTCTACGGCGTCTTCGTCGTCGCGGTGGTCTGGCGGATCGTCCGCGAGGCGGCCCGCAGGACGCCGACGCCCGTGCGCCGCACCATCAGGCCCGGGGTGCAGGGGCTCGGCGAGGTCCAGGAGCTCTACCTCGGCCGGAAGCCGCTGCCGCCGCCCACCTACGCGGCGCCCGAGGGCGTCGTCGCGGAGGCGGTCATGGAGCGGCACGACCCGTTGGACGACCCGGTCTGGGTGGTCGGGACCGACGGCTCCTGGGGGCCGCCGCGGCGCGAGGTCAGCGGCGCGTGAGCCGCGCGACGACCTCGTAGTGGTGCGTCTGGGGGAACATGTCGAGCAGCCGGACGTGGGTGGGCCGGAGGGACGGCATCGCGGCCAGGTCCCTCGCGAGCGTCACCGCGTTGCAGCTCGAGTAGACGACGTCCCGCACACCCGACGCCTCGAGCCAGCCCGCGAGCTCCGGCCCGATCCCGCGGCGGGGCGGGTTGACGACCACGAGGTCCGGGACGGCGTCGGGCGGGGCGGCGAGCGCGAACGCGGTCGCGTCGTCGGCGACGAAGCGCATGCCCGGGAGCCCCGCGTCGCGCGCGGTGAGCGCGGCGCTCGCGACGGCCTCCCGGCTCGTCTCCACGCCCACCACCTCGCGGCCCGGCGCCGCGCAGTGCAGCGCGAACCCGCCGACGCCGCAGTACAGGTCCCACAGGCGCGCGGGCGCGGCCTCGTCGACCCAGGCGGCGACCTGGTCGTAGAGCGCGGTCGCGACGGTCGTGTTCGTCTGGAAGAAGCTCTGCGGACGCAGGTGCAGGTCGAGCCCGCCGACCCGCATCGTGAGGGTCTCGCGCTCGGTCAGCACGAGCTCGAGGTCGCCCTCGAGGATCGCCTTGTGCTCGGGCTGCACGTTCACCGACGCGACGGCGAGGCCCGGCAGCGCGTCGCGCAGCCACCCCAGGTGCTTGCGGATCCGCGCGACCGGCTCCTGCGAGCGAAGCACCCACCGGACCATGAGCTCGCCCGACGGCGCCTGGGTGACGATGAGGTACTTGAGCTCGCCCCGGCGCGTGGCCACGTCGTAGGGGGCGAGCCCGGCGCGCGTGACGAAGGCCGCGAGCGGCCCGAACGTCGCCTGGAGGCTCGCGGGATAGAGCCCGCAGTCCGTCAGGTCGACCCCCGTCGCGCCCGAGGGGTCGCGATGGTCGAGGATCCCGAGGACCGGCGCGTCGACGGTCCCGGTCACGACCATCTTCGCCTTGTTCCGGAACCCCGACTCGGGTCCCGTGAACGGCTCGAGCCAGACGGCGTCCCCGCCGCCGACGCCGTCGAGCAGCTCCCGGCAGCGCGCCTCCTTGTCGGCGACCTGCACGGGGTACGGCTGCCCCATGAGCGCGCACGACCGGCACTCACCGGCGTCGAAGTGGGGGCACTGCACGCCACGAGCCTACGGGCGCCGGGCCGCGCTGCCCGTCCCGCGGGACGGGTATTGCGCGGAAACGAGGCTTGCGTCACGGTTACGCCCGGGGGACCTCGTTCCTCAGGACCGTACTCGCCGACCCGGGCACCGGCCCGGCCGTCACGATCGACAAGGAACCACCCATGGACCAGCGCCAGATCGACCTCGTCCAGTCCACCTTCGCCCAGGTGGCGCCGATCGCCGACACCGCGTCGGAGATCTTCTACGACGAGCTCTTCACGCTCGACCCGAGCCTGCGCCGCCTCTTCAAGGACGACCTGACCGAGCAGCGCAAGAAGCTCATGACGATGCTCGGCCTCGCGGTCGACGGGCTGGACGACTGGGAGCTCGCGTCGGAGGTCGTCCGGGGCCTGGGCGCCCGCCACGCCGCATACGGGGTGAAGCCCGAGCACTTCGACACCGTCGGCGCCGCGCTCCTCGCGACCCTCGGCAAGGGACTCGGCGACGCGTTCACGCCCGAGGTCGAGGAAGCGTGGACCGCGTGCTACGTGCTCGTCTCGGGCGAGATGAAGGGCGCGATGGCCGCCGCCTGAGTCAGTCCGCCGGGGACGCGAGCCGCTGAGCCGACTCCAGCAGGGCGGCATGCACGAAGGCCTGCGGGAGGTTGCCGCGCAGCTGCCGCTCGCCGACGTCGTACTCCTCCGCGAACAGCCCCGGCGGCCCGCACGCCGCGGCCGTCCGCTCGAACCAGCGGAAGGCCTGCGCGGAGTCGCCCTCGTACCACCAGGCGAGCGCCGTCGTGAAACCGCACAGCAGGAACGCCCCCTCGGCCTCGCCGAGGGGCCGTTCGTCCGGCGCGAACCGGTACACGAAGCCGTCCCGGGCGAGCTCCTCCGTCACCGCTCGCAGGGTGGCCCGGGTCCGCGGGTCGTCGGCCGGCAGCGCGCCCCGCACCGGCGCGAGCAGCATGCTCGCGTCGGTGCCGGGCGCGCCCGGCCGCCGCGCCCACGCGCCGTCCGGCCGCAGGCACCGTTCCGACGTGCGCGCCAGGATCGTGTCCGCGAGCGTCGCGAGCTCCCCGGCCTGGTGCCGGTCGCTCACCGCCGCCGTCGCGCGCAGCCCGGCGACGACGGCGAGCCGGGACTGCGTCCACCAGGCGTCCTCGAGCTCCCAGATGCCCGCGTCCGGCTCGTCCCAGCGCTCTCGCGCGACCTCGCACATGAGCTGCAGGGCCTGGCGACCGTCCGCGTCGAGGTGGTCGAGCGCCGCTGCGCGGGCGAGCAGCTGGATGAGCTCCCCCACGGTGTCGAGCTGGAACTGGTCGACCACGTGGTTCCCTACGACGTCCGAACCGCCCGGGTAGCCGAGCAGGTCGAGCCGGCGCTCGCGGGGCAGGTCGGTGCCGACGACGGTGTAGGCCGGCGCGAGCTTCGGCCCGTGCTCGAGGATGCGCGCCACGGCGAACGCGACGGCGTCGTCGAGCAGGGGGTGCGGCTCGTCGACCGCCGCCGCGTGCCCCGCGTACGCCTGGTCGCGCAGCCACACGTACCGGTAGTCGTAGTTGCGACCACCCGCGGCCCGCTCGGGCAGGCCGAGGGTCGCCGCGGCGACCATGCCGCCACCGGGAACCGTCAGCCCGCGCAGGACGGCGTAGGCGTGCCGGGCGTCGCGGGGGCTGACCGCGTCGTCGAAGGGCGGCACGTGGTCGGCCCACCACCGGGTCGTGGTGTCCCAGAGCTGGGCCGCCGACGGCGGCTCGTCGTCGGCGCGGTCGAAGGGCCGGTCCGACACCTCGAGCAGCAGGTCCCGGCTCTGCCCGGCCGCGAGCGTCGTCTCGACGACGAACGTTCCGCGCCAGGGACCGGACCGGGGCCGGGTCGCGTCGTCCGCCCCCCACCAGCGGAACCACAGGTCGCCGACGCGCCCGCTCCACGCGCGGCCCCAGGCTTGGACCTCCGCCTCGGAGCGCCGGACCCCGCGGGGGCGGTCGTCGCCGAAGTGCGCCCGGAGGTCGAGGACGATGCGCAGCGGCACGTCCTCGGTGTCGGCGCGGACGCTCCGCAGCAGCCGGACGACGTGCGGGTCGCCCGGCGTGACCAGGGCATCCCGCCCGGCGACGACGGCGCCGGGCGTGATCCACCGCGCACCCCAGACGAGCGTCCCGGGCTCGTAGGACCCGCCCGCCACGTACGGGACGAGCGGCGTCACGGCGTAGACACCCTCGCCGCCGACGAGGGAGGAGAGCACGGCGTCGTCGTGCCACGTCGGCGCGCACAGCCAGACGAGGTCGCCGCGCGGCCCGACGAGCGCGCCGCGGTGGCCGTCCCCGAGGAACGCGTAGTCGCGCTGCGGGTGCGGGCCGTAGTGCTCCCACGCGCGCGGCTGTGGCGGGGCCTCGCCGTGCCGCGGCTGAGGCCCGGAGCGTGGGCTCACGACCTGCCCGCCGTCCTCGTCGCCAGCGCGCCGGCGAGCGCGGCGATGGCGCCCGCGGCCGTCAGGCCGACCGCTCGACGGTGCCGGGTGGCCCACAGCTGCAGGCTCGACCCGTGCGCCTGCGCGTCGAAGATCCCGTGCGCCCCGAAGTCGCGGCCGCCTTCGCCGTCGGCGGGCTCCCACAGGTTGGCCGGCTGGTCGGGCGGGCGCGGGTCGGACGTCTGCTGCGAGCCGAAACCCGTGCGCGCGAGGTACCGGTCGAGGATGCCGGGCACGACCGCGTTGAGGCCGATCGTCCCCGCCGTGCTGGCGCCGACCCACCACTCCCGGCGTTGCGGGTGGTCCAGGGCCCACGCGACAGCGCGCGCCGCCACCTCGGGCTGGTAGATCGGCGGGACGGGCTGCGCCTGCTTTGGCAGCCGGGACAGCACCCACGAGAACTGCGGCGTGTTCACCGCGGGCATCTGCACCATGGTGATCCGCACGCCGGACTTCTCGTGCATCAGCTCGCACCGCACGGACTCGGTGAAGCCCTGGATCGCGTGCTTCGCGCCGCAGTACGCGCTCTGCAGCGGGATGCCGCGGTAGGCGAGCGCCGACCCCACCTGCACGACGACGCCGCGGTCCCGCGGTCGCATCCGTTTCAGCGCCGCGAGGGTCCCGTAGACGTAGCCGAGATAGGACACCTCCGTGACGCGCCGATACTCCTCGGGTGCGATGTCGTGCGCCGGCGCGAAGACGGACGTGAACGCGACGTTGACCCACGCGTCGATCGGACCGGCCTCGGCCTCGACCCGGTCGGCGGCGGCCTCGACCGCGTCCGCGTCGGCGACGTCCACCTCGATGACGATCGGACGGCCGCCCGCGGCCTCGACGTCCCGGGCCGCCCCCTCGAGCCCGGCGCGGCCTCGCGCGAGCAGCGCGACGGTCGCGCCGCGCCTCGCCAGCTCGACCGCCGTCGCCCTCCCGATCCCGCCGCTCGCCCCCGTCACGACGACGGTCCTTCGCTCCTCCGGTGCGTTCGTGGTCGACATACCCCGATTCAGTCACGGCGCACCTGTGCTCGCACGACGACGGAGCGCCGACACCCTCGGCGGCGTTGCCGATCCGTGACCGCTCCGCGGTTGCGACGCGTCCCGCGGGCCCCGAGACTGGCGCTGCGACCATCGGTCACCCGACGAGGTCCGGCCGGGGTGCCGAGGTCACAACTGCAGACCCGCACGGACCCCCACGCAGGGCCGGCGAGCACCGCGACAGACGGCTCGGAAAGAATCTTCGCGAACTCGCGTCATGAACCCACGTGTCCTCCGTCTCTCCATGTACCAACACCGTTCGGTCCCGGACGCACCCCGAGGACCGGAGAACACCTGGAGGATCAGATGAGCATCATGGAGATGACTCGACCCGACGCCGACCTCGCGAGCACGCTGACGCGCCGCGAGCGTGTCGTGCTGTCTCACCTCTCGGAGGACGTGACGCTCGAGCAGATCGCGACCCAGCTCTTCGTGACGCGCAACACCGTCAAGTCGCAGGTCCGCTCGCTCTACCGCAAGCTCGGGGTCTCGACGCGCGCCGAAGCGCTCGAGTACGCCCGCCGCGCCGGCCTTCGCTGACATCGCCGGCCCGTCGTCCACCGTCCGCGGCGCTGCGGACGTGCGACGGGCCGACCCCCGCGGTCGGGGCCGAACGCCGAGGTGGGAGACTTCCGTCATGGAATCCCGCCGCCTGGTGGTCGCTGCCGCGATCGTCGACGACCTGACCTCGCCGCGCTTGCTCCTCGCGGGCCGTCGGACGTGGCCGGCGGAGCTCGCGGGACGCTGGGAGTTCCCCGGCGGCAAGGTCGACGACGGCGAGGACCCGGTCGCAGCGCTGCACCGGGAGCTCGCCGAGGAGCTGGGCGTCGTCGCCGAGCTCGGACCCGAGGTCACCGCGCCCGACGGCGGCGCGTGGCCGATCACCGCACGTCACGTCATGCGTCTCTGGCTCGCGCGCGTCGTGACGGGAGAACCCGCCCCGATCGAGGTCCACGACGAGCTGCGCTGGCTGCCGCGCGGATCCTGGCTCGACGTCCCCTGGCTCGACGGCGACGTCCCCATCGTCGAGGCGCTCGCGGCCCGGTTCGCCTAGCGGAGCGCGTCGTTCAGACGCGCCAAGGTGCGCGCGAGGGCCGTGAGGTCCTCGTCCGACCACGCGGCGAACCGGGCGCCCAGGGCCGTCTGGCGGCGCTCCCGCTGGGTCGCGACCCAGCCTTCGCCGAGGGCTGTGAGGCCCAGGATGTGCGCGCGCCCGTCGTCGGGGTCGGGACGGCGCGCGACGAGGCCGAGCTGCTCGAGGCACGCGAGCTGGCGTCCGACGGTCGGCTTCCCGACGCCGAAGTGCTCGGCGAGGTCGCTCGGCCGGCTCTCGCCGGCGTCCGCGAGCCGCACGAGCAGGCTGTACGCGGCGGCGTCCACGCCGCGGTGGACCTCCTCCGCCATCCGCCGGGAGGCCGACCGGGTGCGACGGACGAGCATCGCGAGCTCGCGCTCGACGGCGTGGATACCCGCCTCGTCCGTCGCTTCCGGCCGTGGCGCCACGAGGACCATCGCCGCGACCGCCGTCAGCCTCGCGCGCCCTGCGACGCGGTGGTCGCCGGGCGGCCGGGCCCGGCGTCGGCTCCGGTGAGGTCGTCGTCGAGCAGGACGACCCCCGCGTCGGCGGCGAGCTCCTCGACGGGCGAAGCGGCGTTCGCGGTCCGCAGCGGCACCTCCTTGATGAAGAGGATCGCGACGAGACCCAGCAGGACGACGGGCGCCGACCAGAGGAAGACGTCGGCCACGCCGTGCCCGTACGCGGCCTCGACCACGCCGCGCACCGGCTGCGGGAGGGCTGAGACCTTCGGCACCGCGCCGGACGACGCCCCGGTCGCGTGGACCCCGATCCCCTTGAGCCCCTGGGCGATGTACGTGACGACGTGGTGCGCCAGGAGCGCGCCGAGCGCCGACACGCCGACGGCGCCGCCGAGCGTCCGCATGAACGCGACGAGGGCGCTCGCGGAGCCCAGCTCGCTGCGGGCCACCTGGTTCTGCACGGACAGCACGAGGTTCTGCTGGGTCATGCCCAGGCCCGCCCCGATGAGGAACATGTAGAGCGCGAGCAGGCCGTAGGCGGTGCCCGCGCGCGCGGTGCCCATGAGCACCAGACCGGCGACCGTGAGGACGCCGCCGAGGACGAGCACGCCCTTCCAACGCCCGGTCCGGCTGATGAACTGCCCCGAGAGCAGCGAGATCGCCGCCAGACCGATGATCATCGGGAGGGTCAGCAGGCCCGCCTCGGTCGGGGAGTCGCCGCGGGCGAGCTGGAAGTACTGGCTGAGGAACGTCGTGCCCGAGTACATGGCGACGCCGATGAGGAGCGAGGCGACCACGGCGAGCGCGATCGAGCGGTTCGCGAACAGGTGCAGCGGCACCATCGGCTCCTTGGTCCGCCGCTCGACGACGACGAAGGTGAGCCACAGGAGCGCCGAACCGCCGAGCATGGCGGCGGTCTGCCAGGAGAGCCAGTCGTACTTCGAGCCCGCGAACGAGATCCAGACGAGGAGCAGCGACGCCGCGGCCGTGACGAGCGTGGCGCCGGTCCAGTCGATCTTGACCGCGCGCTTCGTCGTCGGCAGGTGCAGCGTGCGCTGCAGCACGACGAGCGCGACCACGGCGAACGGCACCCCGACGTAGAAGCACCAGCGCCAGCCGAGCCATGAGGTGTCGACGATCGCGCCGCCGATGAGCGGCCCGGCGATCGTGCCGAGGGCGAAGACGCCGCCCATGTAGCCCGAGTACCGGCCGCGCTCGCGCGGCGGGATCATCGTCGCGATGATCGTCTGCACGAGGGCGGTCATGCCGCCTGCGCCGATGCCCTGGATGGCGCGCGCGGTGATGAGGGTGCCGGCGTTGTGCGAGAGCCCCGCGAGGCACGACCCCAGCACGTAGATCACGAGGCCGAGCTGGACGAGCAGCTTCTTGCTGAAGAGGTCGGACAGCTTGCCCCAGACCGGGGTCGAGACCGTCATGGCGAGCAGCGTCGCCGTGATGACCCAGGTGTAGGCGGTCTCGCTGGCGTGCAGGTCGGAGATGATCGTCGGCAGCGCGTTGGAGACGACGGTCGACGAGAGGATCGCGACGAACAAGCCGAGGAGGAGCCCGCTGAGGGCCTCGAGGATCTGCTTGTGCGTCATCGGCTGGTCGTGGTCGTGCGCGTGTCGCGACGCCGTGGACGCCTGGGGCATGGGGGTTCCTTCGGGGCCGGTGGCCGCGGCGTCCGCGCTCCGGCGGGACGCCGCGGGCACGTCGCCCGGCCCTGGGGATGATTGCGTTGTGCAACCATAGGGCAGGTTGTTGTCCAGGGGCAACTTTCTGCGCGGCTCGGGTGCTGCGGGCGGGCGTCGCCGTCAGACGGCGCGGGGGAGGCGCTGGAACCAGTCCTCCACCTGCCCCCGGGTGCGCAGCCTCACGACGACGACGTGCGGCGCCTCGCGCGCGAGGCGCTCGTCGAGCGAGCGGAGCGTGTTCCGGGTGGACCACGCCCAGCGGACGATGTGCTCGTCGTCGGTGAAGAAGGTCCGCAGGGGTGGCTCCTGGTTCCCGTTCCAGAGCCCCTGCCGGCCGAGCCGGCGGCGGAGCGTCCGGCGGATCACCTGCTGCATCGCGACGGGCGTCGGCAGGTCGAGCCAGACCAGCAGCTCGACGCGCTCGAGGATCAGGGGTTTGGCCTCCCGGTACTGCCACTCCGTCACCCAGGCGGGCTGCGCCAGGACGGCGCGCACGTCGTCGAGGAACGTCTCGCGCGGCGTCCAGCCCGGGCCGTGGAAGAGCGCGTCGATCTCGGTGTGCGGGAGTCCGAGCCGGTCCGCGACGCGGCGGCCGAGGGTCGTCTTGCCGGACCCCGAGACCCCGGCGACGGCGATGCGGGCGGGCACGTGCCCGACGGCGGCGACGACGTCGTCACGCGCGCCGAGCGTGCGCCCGTCAGGCATCGGCGGTGACGCCCTCGTCCCGCGGGTCGATGGTCGGGAACGCCAGGACCTGGACCTCGATGCGGCGGTGCTCGGTGCTCGGACGTTCCTCGCGGCTCCGCGCGACCCCGGCGTACTTCTCGAGCACGGCTCCGAGCTCGGCGGACAGGGCGTCGAGCTCCTCGAGCGTCAGGTACGCGAACGACGTCGCGTCGACCGAGGCGTCGACCCAGCGCTCCGGTTCGACCCGGTCGATCACCCGCCCGTGGAAGCGCTCGAGGCTGCCCGCGCGCAGGCTCGCCCACTGCGACCCGAAGGCCCGGACGACCTCCCCGCCCGACGGCGTCTCGTACTCGTCGCCGCCGCCACGCACCCGCAGCGCCCCGCTCGCGGCGCGCCACCACCGTTCGCGCGCCGTTCCGCGGTCCGGCACCTCCTGGACCAACCCGTGGGACGCGAGCTGCCGCAGGTGGTAGCTGGTCGAGCCGGTGGACTCGCCGGTCTGGCGGGCGAGCGTGGTCGACGTCGCCGGGCCGGCCGTCACGAGGAGGTCCCACAGCCGGACGCGCAACGGGTGCGACAAGGCCTTGAGGGTGGCGAGGTCGAGGTCGCGCGCGTTCTCGAGGGCGTCCGCGACCACCTCGTCCGGGCCGCGCGAGTCCTGACCGTGGGCGGTGTCCGGCGCCGTGCTCATGCCTCGAGCGTACTGACGGCAGCGACGTCCGGCGTCGGGGTGCCGGCGTCGTCCGCCCGGGTGTCGTCCTGTGACGTGGCGTCCTCGACGGCCGTGAGCGCGCGGTGGACGCGCGGGCCCATAACGAGCGCGACGGAGAGCGCGAACGCCCCGCCGATCAGCAGCGGGAGCCGCAGGCCGGAGCGTGCGACGAGCCCGCCCAGCAGGGTGGCGACCGGCGTGAGTCCCCAGCCGACGGTCCGCCAGGTGCCGTTGACGCGGCCGAGCAGCTCGGCGGGGATGAGCGACTGGCGGACCGTCATCGCGTTGGTGTTCCAGATCATGACGAGCATCGCGCACAGGGCGTACGCCACGCAGCCCGCGATCCGGCCTGCGAGGTTGGCGGGCATCAGGCCGAGGATCGCGAGGAAGGGGCCGGTGAGCAGCGTCGTCCCGACCATCGACGTGGCGCGGCCGAACCGGCGGCGCACCGGTCCGACGATCGTCGCGCCGACGAGCCCGCCCACCGCGGCCAGCGCCGTGAACGCTCCGACGAACCCCTGGGGGATGCCGAGCCCGTTGACGACGTAGACGATCAGCGCGCCCTGGCCGAACGTGAGGGCGGTCGCGGTCAGCGTCGAGAAGATCCACAGCGGCCGGAGGGTGGCGTGGTGCCAGAGGAAGCGTGCGCCCTCGACGAGCTCGTGCACGAACCCCCGCCGGGGGACCGGTGTCGGTGCGGTGCCCGGGGAGGCGGGGGACGTCGTCGGGGTGTCCGCGGACCGGGCGCGCGCGGCGGCCGCGGGGAGCGTGAGCGCGAGCACGGCGGAGCCTGCGAACGTGAGCGCGGACAGCGCGAACGGCAGCGGCTCGGAGAGCGCGAAGAGCGCGGCGCCGATGGGCATCGCGACGAAGCCCTGCATGACCATCTCGCCCGCCTGGAAGCGGCTGTTCGCGGCGTCGAGGTGCGTGCGCGGCGTGACCGCGGGGACGAGGGCCTGGGCTCCGCCGTCGAACGCGGTCTCCATGCTGCCGAGGACGAACACCGCGACGACGAGCGTCCACAGGGGGAGGTGGTGCGTCGCGACGAGCATCCCGACGCTCGCGGCGACGAGGAACCGCACGGTGTTCGCGGTGCCCATGACGCGGCGGCGGTCGTGCCGGTCGACGAGCCCGCCGGAAGCGATGGCGAACAGCAGCCACGGCAGGAAGCTCGCCGCGGTGATCGCGGAGACCGCGAACGGGTCGTCGGTGAGCCGGAGCGCGAGGAGCGGCGCGGCTGCGGCCATGAGGCCGTCGGCGAGGTTGGACGCGAGCGACGCGCCCCAGAGCCGGTAGAACGGACGGCCGAGTGCAGAGGACATGTTGCAAAGATAATTCTGCAAAGTAGGGTTGGCAAGGGTTGGGGCGGAACGAGGAGTCGGTTCACC
Organism: Luteimicrobium sp. NPDC057192; assembly: GCF_042670205.1. Taxonomy (NCBI): domain Bacteria; kingdom Bacillati; phylum Actinomycetota; class Actinomycetes; order Micrococcales; genus Luteimicrobium; species Luteimicrobium sp. NPDC057192. Next base: position 217,574 of record NZ_JBHUWD010000001.1, read on the forward strand.
CGCGCCCGGGGCGCGCACGCGAACTACGGTGGGCTCATGGCCGACGACCTCGACATCCGCCGCACGATCACCTCCCTCGTCGACGAGGAGAAGGACCTCCGCTCCCGCCTCGCGGCCGGGGGGCTCAGCGCCTCCGACGAGCACGCGCGGCTCCAGGCCGTCGAGACCGAGCTGGACCGGTGCTGGGACCTGCTCCGCCAGCGCGACGCCCTCCGCGACGCCGGCCGGAACCCCGACGACGCCCAGGTCCGCCCCGGCAGCGTCGTCGAGGGCTACCTCGAGTGACGGCCGACCCGCACGCCGCAGCCGCCGAGCACGAGTCGCGGTACGTGGGCGTCCTCGTCGCGCGCCCGGCCGACGAGGTCTACGCGTACGCGTCCGACCCGGCGAACCTGCCCGCCTGGGCCGCGGGGCTCGCGGCCGGCGTCGTCCACGAGGACGGGCGCTGGTTCGCCGACTCGCCCATGGGCCGCGTCGAGCTGCGCTTCGCGCCGGCCAACGCCTTCGGGGTGCTCGACCACGACGTCGTCGAGCCCGACGGCCGCACCACGTCGAACCCGCTGCGCGTCGTGCCCGCGCCCGGAGGGTCCGAGATCGTGTTCGTCGTGCGGCGCCGCGGGATGACCGACGCGGAGCTCCAGCGGGACGCCGCCGCGGTGCGCGCGGACCTCGAGACGCTCGCGCAGATCGTCGAGGAGCGCGCGGCGGGACGCTAGAGCGTGACGGTCCCGCTCACGCAGGTCACGGTGCCGCCGCCGACCCACACCGTGCCGTCCTCGTCGCGGCTCACGTGCACGCGCCCGTCGCGTCCGAGCGCGGTGCCCTGGCGGGCGACGTAGCGGTCGGGTGCCCGGCCCGTCGACGTCAGCCACTGCCCGATCACGGCGTTCAGGCTGCCCGTCACCGGGTCCTCGGGGACGGAGATGCCGGGCACGAAGCCGCGCACCTCGAACGCGGGCGCGGTGGGGTCGGTCGCGTCCGTCGGCCCGACGACGCCGATCGCGCGGTGCACCGACGAGTCGACGCCCGACCAGTCGGCGTCGATCGCGAGGACGCGCTCGGCCGAGTCGAGCAGCAGGACCCGCCAGCCCGGGCCGTTGTCGAGCAGGCGGTGGTCGACGACGGCGCTCGCGGGGATGCCGAGCGCCGTCACGAACGCGTCGAGGGTGGTGGGCTCGAGCGGCTCGTCGGCGAGGAGGTCGGGAGCAGCGAACGCGAGCTCGTCGCCCGTGCGCCGCAGCGTCACCAGCCCCACCCCGCACTCCTGCACGACGACCCCGTCGCGCTGCGGGACGCCGCCCGCCTCGAGCCACGCGCGGCACGAGCCGAGCGTCGGGTGGCCCGCGAACGGCAGCTCGCCGCCCGGCGTGAAGATCCGCAGCCGGTAGTCGGCGCCGGCCGCCGCACCCTCAGGCGTCGGGGGCAGCAGGAAGGTCGTCTCGGAGAGATTCGTCCAGCGCGCGAACGCGGCCATCCGGTCGTCGTCCGGTCCGACGGCGTCGTGCACCACCGCGACCGGGTTGCCGAGCAGCGGCTCGTGCGTGAAGACGTCGACCTCGCGGTACGGGAAGGTGCTCACGCGCCCACCCTAGGCGCGGTCGGCGGTTCTCAGGCGTGGTTTTCCGTGAGGCGCGCGACGAGCGCCTCGATGCGTCGCGCACGGGTCGCGTCGCTGGCGGCGGTCAGGACGGGATGGAGCGCGCTGAACCGCTCGGAGCTCTTGAGTGCGTCGAACGCCCTCTGCGCTGCGGGCACCCGGGCGAGGGCCTCGGCGAGCTCGGGTGGCACCTCGGCCGTGGCCGGCCCGGCGTAGGCGCGGTCCCAGCGGCCGTCGCCCTGGGCGAGCGCGACCTCGGCGCGCCCTCGCTCGCGTAGCCGGCCCTCCGCGTCGAGGCGCGTGACGGCCTCGACGTTGCGCTTCGACCAGAGGGACCGCGCGCGGCGCGGCGTGAAGCGCTGGAGGAAGGTGGTCTCGTCGCGGCTCCGGCGCTGGCCGTCGATCCAGCCACTGCACAGCGCCTCCTCGAGCGCCTCCGCGTAGGTCAGAGACGTCGGGTCGGTGACGCCCTTCTTCGCCATCACGAGCCACACGCCGTCGCTCAGGTCCTCGTGCTCGTGGAGCCACGCGCGCCAGGCGGCGCGGTCGGCGACGACGAACGGCGGGGCGGCTTCCTGCTCGCTCATGCGTCCACCCTCCCAGGGGCCGGGGACACGGGCGACGCCGCGCCGTCGGGCGGGGTCTTCTTCCAGGCATCCCCGGCCGACGTCGCCCGCGCGAGCCGAGCCGCGAGCGCACCCGCGGCCGCCGCGAACGCGTCCGGGCCGACGACGCGGAACGGGGCGTCGAACCGCAGGGCGTCCGCGAGCAGACCCGCCCACGACCACGACCCGGACGAGACGAGCGTCGAGCGCTCGGTGAGGGCCTCGACCGCGCCCTCGCGCACCCACGGCGCGACGTCCGACGCCGGCAGGTCGACCACGAACCGCCCGCGGCAGGGCCAGGCGTCCTCGTCGGTCGCGCCCTTCGCCCGCGCCGCGACGAACGTGACCACGTCGCCGGTGGGGACGGGGCGCGGTACGAACGGGCCCCCGCCCGGCGTCCGGGGCACCAGGCGGTCCACGCGGAAGATGCGCCAGTCGTCCTGGTCGACGTCCCACGCGACGAGGTACCACCGGCCGCCGCGGGCGACGAGGCCGTGCGGCTCGGCGTGCCGTGCCGGCGCGTCGAGGTCGCCGTAGGAGAAGCGGAGGCCCCGCTGGCGGCGCACGGCCTCGCTCACGGCCGCGAGGACCGCCGGGTCCGCGCGCTCGGCCGGTGCCGCGGCGGCGAACCGCACGCCGTCGACCCGGTGCCGCAGGCGCGAGGGCAGGACCTGCCGCACCGTCGCCAGGGCCCTCTCCGCGGCCTCGTCGATGTCGGCGCCGGTCGTCGGCGCGCTCCGCAGCGCGATCGCGACCGCGACGGCCTGGTCGTCGTCGAACCGGAGCGGCGGGAGCTCCGACCCGGCCTCCAGCCGGTAGCCGCCGTCGGGACCCTTGACCGCGTCGACCCGGTAGCCGAGCGCGCGCAGCCGGTCGACGTCGCGCCGCACGGTGCGGGTGCTCACGGCGAGACGGTCGGCGAGGGCCTCCCCGGGCCAGTCGCGTCGGGCCTGCAGCAACGAGAGGAGCGTGAGGAGGCGCGCCGACGGGTCGCTCATGCCTTCCATCCTGCGCGCAGTAGCGGACACGATCCGTCCTCTACCGCTGCGAGCGTCGGTGAGGACGGCCGCACCGGCCGTCCCCACCCCGACGGAGGACCGACCATGGCACTCACCACGACCACGCACCTCAACTTCGCGGGCACGGCCTGCGCGGCGCTCGAGCTCTACCGGACCGTGTTCGGCGGCGACGTCCACGTCACCACGTACGCCCAGCTCGGCATGCCGCAGGACGCGCCCGACGCGGCGAAGGTCGTCTTCGGGCGGCTCGAGACCCCGGGCGGGCTCCGCCTCATGGCCTACGACGTCCCCGGGGGGAGCCGTCCGGCCCGCGGCTCGGCACGGCGCGAGAACGGGCTGACGGTGACGGACCAGCCGTTCTTCGTCTCGGTCCGAGCCGAGCGCCTCGACGAGGCCGCCTCCTGCTGGGAGGGCCTCGCGGACGGGGCGACGGTCGTCGAGCCGCTCGCTGCGTCGGCCTGGAGCCCGGGCTTCGGGATGCTCACGGACCGCTTCGGGGTCACCTGGGTGATCGACGTCGCGTCCCCCGCCGTGGGCTGAGCGACGGTGCGCGGCCCCGGTCGCCCCGGCATCTCACGGACGCCGGGCGACCGGGAGCGCACGCGGGCGGTATTTTGGGACCCATGACCGCCCCGAACACCCCGGCCCCCTCGCGCGAGCCGTTCACCGTCACCAAGGTCGACCCTCGTCCGGGCGCGTGGCTGCGCTTCGTCCCGCTCTTCCTGCTGTTCGTCGTCGGGGTGTTCCTCATGGGCGCCGGCGCGTCGTGGGGCGACGACGGCGACGGCAACGCGTGGGTCTTCAGCCTCGGCCTGCTCGTGGCCTGCGCGCCGTTCTTCATCGGGATGACGTTCCACAAGCGCTGACGCCGCGGGAGCGGCGGCGCTCCCCGCCCCAGACCAGCCCCGGGACGGGAGTGCGTCGCCCTCCCGTCCCGGCCGGCTTCGTCGCGCTCGGCGCGTCAGAGCGTCCCGCGGACCTCGCGCGCCGCGGCCACCAGGTGCTCCAACGACGGGGTCACCTCGGCGTAGCCGCGGGTCTTGAGCCCGCAGTCCGGGTTCACCCACAGCAGCGTCGGGTCGACGGTCTTGACCGCGAGCTCGAGCAGCTCGACGACCTCCTCCGTGGAGGGGACGCGCGGGCTGTGGATGTCGTAGACGCCCGGACCGACACCGCGACCGAAACCCTCGTCCCGCAGCTCAAGCAGGATCTCCATGCGCGAGCGGGCCGCCTCGATCGACGTGACGTCGGCGTCGAGGTGGTCGATCGCGCCGATGACCTCGCCGAACTCCGAGTAGCAGAGGTGCGTGTGGATCTGCGTGTCCGCGCGCACCCCGGCGGTGGCGAGGCGGAACGACCCCACCGACCAGTCGAGGTAGGCCTCCTGGTCGGCCTTGCGCAGCGGCAGCAGCTCGCGCAGCGCGGGCTCGTCGACCTGCACGACGGCGATCCCCGCGGCCTCGAGGTCGGCGATCTCGTCGCGCAGGGCCAGGCCGAGCTGGTTCGCGGTCTCCGCGAGCGGCACGTCGTCGCGGACGAACGACCACGCCATGATCGTGACCGGGCCGGTCAGCATGCCCTTGAGCGGCTTCTCGGTGAGGGACTGCGCGTACGTCGTCCAGCGCACGGTCATCGGCTCGGGCCGCGATACGTCGCCCCACAGGATCGACGGGCGGGTGCAGCGCGACCCGTACGACTGCACCCAGCCGTTCGCCGTCACCGCGAACCCGTCGAGCAGCTCGGCGAAGTACTGGACCATGTCGTTGCGCTCGGCCTCGCCGTGCACGAGGACGTCGAGCCCGAGCTCCTCCTGGAGCGTCACGACCCGCGCGATCTCGTCGCGCATGGCCTGCTCGTACGCCTCGGTCGCCAGCTCGCCCCGGGCGTGGGCCGCGCGCGCCTTGCGGATCTCGACCGTCTGCGGGAACGACCCGATCGTCGTCGTCGGGAGGGGCGGGAGGGCCAGACGGGCAGCCTGCTCGGCCACCCGGGCGTCGTGCTCGCCGCGCTGGAAGTCGTGGCGGGAGAGCGCGGCCGTGCGGGCGCGGACGGCGTCCACGCGGACGCCCGCGGCGTCGCGGCGCGAGGCCACGGCGTCCGACGACGCCCGGACCTCGTCCGCGACGGCGTCCCCGCCGTCGGTGAGCGCCTTCGCGAGCACCGCGACCTCGGCCACCTTCTGGTCGGCGAACGCCAGCCACGCGTGCAGGTTCGCGTCGAGGGTCGAGTCCTCCCACCGCTCGCCCGCGACGTCGTGCGGGACGTGCTGGAGCGACGTCGACGTCCCGACGACGACGGCCCCCGCCCCGACCGCCTGCGCCCGGTCGAGCACGTCGAGCCTCGCGGCGAGGTCCGCACGCCAGATGTTCCGGCCGTCGACGACGCCCGCGACGAGCGTCTTCGACTCCAAGCCGGCCACCGGCGCGGCGGGCAGGGCGCCGCGGACGAGGTCGAGCGCGACCGCCTCGACGTCCGTCGCGGCGACGACGGGCAGCGCCGCGCCCAGGTCGCCGTACGACGCCTGAAGGAGGATCGCCGGCCGCCGGGCGGCGTCGAGCTCCGTCGCGAGGACCCGGTACGCCTCGGTGACAGCCGCCAGCACGGCCTCCGGCGTCACGTCCGCGGTGTCGGTCAGGTGGTCGGCGACGAGCCCCGACTCGTCGAGCTGGACCCACGTCGCGCCGGCCTCGTGCAGCTCCCGGAGCAGCCCCGCGTACACGGGGAGCAGGTCGCCCAGGCGGGACAGCGGCGAGAACCCGGCGGGTGCGTCGTCGTCGGGCTTGGCGAGGAGCAGGAACGTCACCGGCCCGACGACGACCGGCCGGGTCTCGTAGCCCTCGGCCCGGGCCTCGGTCACCTGGGCGACGAGGCGCGACGCGTCGAGCGCGAACGTCGTGCCCGGGCCGATCTCGGGGACGAGGTAGTGGTAGTTCGTGTCGAACCACTTGGTCATCTCGAGCGGTGCGCGCTCGCCGGCGTCGCCGGACGTGCCGCGCGCGGCCGCGAAGTACGCGTCGAGCCCGGTGAGCCCGTCGAACCGGCGGGGCAGTGCGCCGACCGTCACGGCGGCGTCGAGCACCTGGTCGTAGAACGAGAACGTCTCGGGGATCGCGGCGCCCGTGCGCGCGAGGCCGAGCTCCGCGAGCCGGGCCCGCGTGCGCGAGCGCAGCGCCGCGGCCTGGGCCTCGAGCTCGCCGGCGTCGGTGCGGCCCGCCCAGAAGGACTCGACGGCCTTCTTGAGCTCGCGGTTCGGGCCGATCCGGGGGTAGCCGAGGATCGTGCCGGGGGGAAGCGGGGCAAGGGTCATGTCAGTTCATCCGTTTCTCTCGGTGGATGCGCTGACCCGCGGCCCTCTGGCCAGGTCCGAGCCGCCGGGCACCGGTGCGGTGCCCGTGCGCTCGCCGCCGAGGTGGACACCCTCGAGCAGGTCCAGTGCAGCTTCGTGCTTGTTGAACGTGTAGATGTGCAGCCCGGGCGCCCCGGCATCGAGCACCGCCTGCGCGAGCTCGACGGTGCGGGCGACGCCGATCGCGTGGCGGGTCTCGTCGTCGGGCGCGGCCTCGAGCGCGGGCAGGACGTGCCGAGGCACCGGGACGCCCGTGAGCTCCTCGACGCGGTGCAGGCGTCGCGGCTCGGTCATGGGGAGGAGGCCCGCGAGGATCGGGATGGTGACCCCGGCGGCGCGTGCCGCCTCGACGAACGACACGTACGTGTCGGCCTCGTAGAAGAGCTGGGTGATCGCGAAGTCGGCGCCCGCCTGCTGCTTCTCGAGCAGCCGGCGGACCTCCTGCTCGGGCGTCGTGCCGGCGGCCAGGTTGCCGCCGGGGAACGTCGCGACGGCGATGGTCAGGGGGCGCGCGGCGGAGCGGAGCGCGTCGCCCGGATGGGCGGCGCAGCGCTCGGCCTCGACCTCGCGGAGCAGGGCCACGAGCGCGTCGGACGACGTCAGGCCGTCCGGGTCGGGCGCCCAGTCGGGGTTGTTCACGGGGGGGTCGCCGCGGAGCGCGAGGAAGGACCGGACGCCGTCGGAGAGGAAGTCGTCGATGACCTCGGCGACGTCGTGCCGCGCCGCGCCCACGCAGGTCAGGTGCGCGATCGGCAGGACCGGCGTCTCACGGAGCAGGCGCGCGACGACCTCGCGCGCGGTGTGCCGGTCGTTCCCGGCCGCGCCGTAGGTGACGGAGATGAAGTCGGGGCGCGCGGCGACGAGCCGTTCGGCGACGCCCCAGAACTTGGGCGCGGCCGACGGGTTGCGCGGCGGCATGAGCTCGAAGCTCACCGTCGGGCGGCCGGTCGACGCCAGCGAGACGCTCATGCGGACGCCTCAGAAACAATTGCCTCTACGAACACTGTGTCTCCATCGGACCTGGCGTTAGCACCCTCGTCCCGCGGGAGGCTTCCGTTGGGGGGTTGCTGCGGTGTCGACGAGCCAGGACTCTCGACCGCTCTGGATGGTGACGTCGATGCTACGCGCGGGTCATTCCGTGGACCAGCGTTCGTCCGGGTGATGAGACGGCTACCGTGGGCTGACCAGCGGGGCGACCGGCCCCGGCCGACGGACGAGGACCGCGCCGATGGCACTGCCTGCTGACAGCCACGTCCACAGCGAGTGGTCCTGGGACACCGGGGGGCCGGCGTCGGACGCGGTGGGACGGATGCGCGCGACGTGCGCCCGCGCCGTCGCGATCGGGCTGCCCGCGCTGTTCTTCACCGAGCACCTCGACGTCCCGCGCACCTGGCGCGCCGAGCCGCAGGACCTCATGCCCCACCAGCGGGGCTTCATCGACGACACGGGCCGGGTCGACTTCGCACCACTCGACGCCGCGGGCTACCTCGAGGCCGTCGACCGGATGCGGCACGAGTTCCCCGAGCTCCGCGTCCGCACGGGCGTCGAGCTCGGGCAGCCGCACGTCGTCGGGGAGCAGGCGGCACGGTTCGTGGATCTGGGCTCGCTCGACCGCGTGCTCGGCTCGCTCCACACGGTGGACCTCGGGGAGGGCCGGGCCGAGCCCAACACGCTGAACCGGGAGCACGACCCGGCCGCCGTCATGTCCGCGTACCTCGCGGAGATCCCGGTCATGGTCCGGGGCTCCGACGTCTTCGAGGTCGTCACGCACCTCGACTACGCGGTCCGGCTGTGGCCGGTCGACGACCTCGGGCCGTTCGACCCGCGGCCCTTCGAGGAGGAGTTCCGGGTCGCGCTACGGGCGGTCGCGGAGGGCGGACGCGCCCTGGAGATGAACACCCGACGGCTCTGGCCGTGGCTCCCGCAGTGGTGGGCCGAGGAGGGCGGCACGACGGTGACGTTCGGCAGCGACGCCCACACCCCCGACGCGCTGGCAGGGAACTTCCCCGAGGCGACCGCGATGCTCGAGCACTTCGGCTTCCGGCCGGGCCGCGACCCGGAGGACTTCTGGGTCCGGCTCGGCCGCACCGGCTAGGCGCGCTCGCCTGACCTGCCCTCGACGAACGCGACCAGGGCGTCGCGGACGAACGTGGCGCCGTCCTGCCCGCCGTAGGTCGCCGCGAACCGCGGGTCCGCGACGTAGATCTCCGCGAGCCCGACGACGTACGCGTCCGGCGCGCCCGTGCCGTCCGGCGTCCGGGGCGTCCCCGGGATGGACGCGAGCCAGGCCACGTGCTCCCGGGCCAGCTCCTGCGCCTCCGGGGACGCCGGGTCGACGCCGCGCTCGGCCGCCGACCGCCAGGCCGCGACGCGGTCCGCGCTGCGCCGCTGCCAGCCGGCACGCTCGTCGTCGGACAGCCCGCGCCACCACGTGTCGCTCCGCGCGTACGCGTCCGTGCCCCACCGCTGCTCGACCTCCTCGCGGTGCTGCGTGTGGTCGAAGCCCTCGAACATCTGCTCGGCCATCGGTTCGGTTCCTTCCTCGATCGCGGCGACCGTGCGCTCGACCGTGGCGATCTGGCGCGCGATCCGCTCCTGCTCGGCGCGCAGCCACGCGGCGTGGGTGCGCAGGGCACGGACCTCGTCGGGCTGGCTCTCCAGGGCCCGCGCGATCTGCGGCAGCCCGAGGCCCAGGTCGCGCAGCAGCAGGATGCGCTGCAGGCGGACGAGGGCGTCGGCGTCGTAGTAGCGGTAACCGTTGGAGCCGGTCCGGCTCGGGGGGAGGAGGCCGACGTCGTCGTAGTGGCGGAGGGTGCGGCTCGTCGTGCCGGCGAGGCGCGCGACCTCCTGGATCGACCGTTCCGTGCTCATGTCCTCGAGCGTAGAAGTTGACGTCGCGTCAAGGTCAAGGGGTGCGTCGGCGCGTGGGTAGGGTCGAGCGGTGAGTGCTGCCGACGCCTTTCCCGCCGCCGCCTTCGCGCGGACCCTTCGCACCTGGCCCGCGCCCGACGACGGCCAGGCCGCCCTCCGCGACGCCTACCGCGCGTTCGTGGCCGAGCAGGGCGACGCGGCCGCCCGGCGCGACGGCGGGCCCGAGCACCTCACCGCCAGCGCCTTCCTGCTCTCGGAGGACCTCACGCGCGTGCTGCTCTGCTACCACCGCAAGGGGCAGTTCTGGGTCCAGCTCGGCGGGCACGTCGAGCCGTCCGACCCGAGCCTGCCCGAGGCCGCGCTCCGCGAGGCGCGCGAGGAGTCGGGGGCTCGCCGACGTCCGGCTGGTCACGGACGACCCCGCCGACCTCAACCGGCACGAGCTCGCCGCCGCGTTCGGCGCGTGCCGCGCGCACTGGGACGTCGGGTACGTGGCGACCGCCTCCACGACCGAGCGGGTCGTCGTGAGCGACGAGAGCGAGGACGTCCGCTGGTTCGGCGTCGACGCCCTGCCGGGCGACGTCCCGGACGGGCTGCCGGCGCGCGTCGCCTACGCCGTCGGGCGGGCGAAGCTGGCGCTCGGCTCGTTCTGAGCTGCCCTCTGGGACGCCCGGGTGCGGCGGCGGCTCACAGACCGAGCATCGCCCGGAGCCACTCGTCGACCTCCGCCATCGTGGCGGCGTCGACGCCGCCCGCGACGGCGACCACGCGGTCACGGCTGATCGTGCGGACCTGTTCCGTCATCGCCCAGGACGGCCTGGCGAGCCCGTGATCCCCGCGCAACGCGACCTGGTTCGACCAACCGCGCTCGACCGTCGTCACGGGCAGCGCCACGACGAGGGTGGTCACGGCGCGCAGGTAGCCCCCCGGCTGGACACGACGAGCGCGGGACGGCGACCCGACTGCTCACGGCCGCGCGTCGGCGGGAACCTCCGTCCGGATTCCCGGCTCGAGCACCAGCAGGCGGTCGGTGAGCCCGGCGTCGTCGAACGCGGTGCGGACGGCGTCGACGGACTCGGTGAAGTGCGCCCACGAGTCCGCGTGCGCCGGCACGACGAGCGCGTCCCCCAGCAGGGTCGCGGCCTCGGCCGCGTCCGTGCCGCGGAGGGTGACGGTGCGCCCGGGGAAACGGCCGGGGTCGGCGGCGCCCGCGTTGAGGACCGCGATCGCGATGCCCGGGAACCGCGCAGCGATCTCGCGGACCAGCTCGACGGACGCGTTGTCGCCCGAGACGTAGAGGGTCGGGGCGTCCGGCGCCTCCAGCACGAAGCCCGTCACGGGGCCGGCGAGGTTCGGCGCATCCGCGCCCTCCGGGCCGTGCAGCGCGGGGACGGCCGTCACCGTGACCGCGGGGTCGCCGTCGAGCTCGACCGACGCCCACGGGTCGAGCCCGGTCACGCCCGCGATGCGACCGGCCGCCGCGGGCGTGGACAGCACGGTGACGCCGTCGGCCAGCGCCTGCTCGACGAGCGCGCGCCCGGACAGGTCGAGGTTGTCGGCGTGCTGGTCGTGCGAGACGAGGACGAGGTCGACGGGGAGGACGGCGTCCGCGGGGAGCGCGGGCGACGCGGTCTTCGTGAGGACGACGGCGCCCTCGTAGCTGCGCGGGTCGTCGAACGTCGGGTCGAGCAGGACGCGCAGGCCCGCGTACTCGAGGAGGACCGTGGGGCCTCCCGCGAGGGTCGCGTGGACGGTGGTCTCGGACGGTGCTGGCGTGGTCGTCATGCGCTCAGCGTGCGCCGTCCGACACCTCGTGACGAGCGGCGAGCGCGTCAGGGACCGCAAGGATCTCGCCACGCCGTCACCCCCGCGACGCCTCGGCGAAGTCGTACAGAAGCGTTTCGGCCACCTGTACGCCACCGGCGCCGATTCCCGGAGACGCCTGCACAATGGTGCGATGACGTATCGGGTACTGCGGCTTGCGCTGTCGCTGGTCGCTTTCGTGTGCCTCCGGCCCAAGGTGACGGGACGGAACAACATCCCGCGCACGGGGCCGGTGATCCTCGCGAGCAACCACCTGTCGTTCATCGACTCGCTGCTCATCCCGCTGGTCGCCCCGCGGCACGTGACGTTCATGGCCAAGGCCGAGTACTTCACCGGCCGCGGTCTCAAGGGCCGTCTGTCCCGCTGGTTCTTCACGACCATGGGCCACATCCCCGTCCAGCGCGACGACCCGCGCGCCGGCATCCGTTCGCTCGAGGACGCGCTCGTCGTCCTGGAGCGCGGCGACGTCTTCGGTATCTACCCCGAGGGCACGCGGTCGCGCGACGGCAAGCTCCACAAGGGCCACACGGGCGTGGCCTGGCTCGCCCTGTCCGGGCACGCGCCCATCGTGCCCGTGGCCCTCGTCAACACCGACAAGGTCCAGCCGGCCGACGCGAAGATGGTCCGGCTGCCGCGCGGGCACCGCGTCGAGATCCACTTCGGCCGGCCCATCGACCCGTCGCACCAGCTCACCTCGGCCCAGCGGCCCGCGCAGGCGCGCCGCGAGCTCACGGACAGCGTGATGACGAGCATCCACGAGATGAGCGGCCAGGAGCTGGCGGCCTGATGATCCTCCGCCTGGGCGAGCGGGTCCCCGACGTCGCGGGCACGGCCTGGGTGGCCGACGCCGCGACCGTCGTCGGGTCCGTGACGCTCGGCGAGCACGTCGGCGTCTTCTACGGCGCGGTGCTGCGCGGCGACATGCAGCCCATCACCGTCGGTGACCGGTCGAACCTCCAGGACGGCGTCGTCGTGCACACCGACCCCGGCTTCCCGGTGACCGTCGGGACGGGCGTGTCCGTGGGGCACAACGCCGTCCTGCACGGCTGCACCGTCGAGGACGACGTCCTCGTCGGGATGGGCGCGACCGTGCTCAACGGCGCGCGCGTCGGGGCGGGGAGCCTGGTCGGTGCGAACGCGCTCGTCCCCGAGGGCGCGCAGATCCCGCCCGGGTCGCTCGTCGTCGGGGTGCCGGCGAAGGTGCGGCGCGAGCTGACCGACGAGGAGCGGGAGCACGTCCGCTCCAACGCCGACGCGTACGTCGAGCTCACCCGCAGCCACGCCGAGGACGCGCACCCGCTCGACGCCTGACCTCTCGCGACCTGTCAGAACCTCACGGCAGCTGGGTGCCGTCATGTTCTGACAACTCGCGCCAGCCCGTGGCGTGTCAGAAGCTCACGGCAGCTGGGTGCCGTCATGTTCTGACAACTCGCGCCAGCCCGTGGCGTGTCAGAAGCTCACGGCAGCTGGGTGCCGTGAGCTTCTGACAAGTCGCGTGGGCCCGGCGGGCGTCGCGTGTGCGAAGGTTGAGGCGACACCCCGAGGACACCCCCGAGGAGCCGCCCGTGCCCGCCCCCGTCAACGCGCCCACGACGACACGACCCCACGTCGCCGCGCGCATCGAGGACCGCTTCTTCGGGGCCCTCGGTGGTCGGCTGTGTCGGCGGAAGGGCTGGTCGCCGCACGTCGAGGCGTACACCGGCTACGGCTGCGGCGCCTGGGTGCGGGTGCTCGCGCGAGCCGTCCTCGCCCCGAGCGCTCCCCACCCGACGCCGGCCCACGACCGGCGCGGCTGGCGCAGCTACCTGTCCGTCCCGGCCCCTGGCGAGGTGCTGCGGGTCGCCGTCGGGGGTGCCCACGCCGTCCTCGTCGCGGACCGCGCCGGCTACATCGACGCCCGGCTCGACCTCCCGGCCCCGCTCCCGGCCGGCTGGCACGCGGCGTCGGTGACCACCGAGGACGGGCGCGTGGCGTCGTGCCCGCTGCTCGTCGTCGGCGAGGACGTGACGTTCGGCGTGGTGAGCGACATCGACGACACCGTCGTCGACACGCGCCTCCCGCGCCCGCTCATCGCGTTCTGGAACACGTTCGTCCTCCACCCGCGGGCGCGCCGTGAGGTGCCGGGCATGGCCGACCTGTACGCCCGGCTGCGCACCCGCTACCCGGACGCCCCGTTCGTCTACCTGTCGACGGGGGCGTGGAACACCGCGGGGACCCTGCGCCGGTTCCTCGACGTGCACGGATTCCCACCCGGGCCCCTGCTGCTGACGGACTGGGGCCCGACGCACACCGGCTGGTTCCGCAGCGGTGCCGCCCACAAGCAGGCGCAGCTCGAGCGTCTGTTCGCGGAGCTGCCGGGCGTCCGCTGGCTCCTCGTCGGCGACGACGGCCAGCACGACCCCGCGATCTACGACCGGGCGGCCCGCGAGCACCCGGCGCACGTGGCGGCCGTCGCGATCCGTCAGCTCACCCCGGCGCAGCAGGTCCTGTCGCACGGCCTGCCCGTGCCGCTGCCCCCGCCACGCGGCTCGGAGCCGTGGCAGCCCGCGGCCCCGGGCGCCGGCGCGGCGCTGCCGGCCGACGGGTCGGCGGCACCGAGCGTGCCCGAGGTGCGCGGTCCGGACGGCGACGCGCTCCGCGTCGCACTGCTCGGCACGGTGCGCTGACGGACACCCACTGAACCATCCGGCCCGCTGTCTCGTCGTACGGGTGTCGGCCCGTCCGGGCCGGCGGGAGACTGGACGGATGGGACGACCGTGGCCGCAGACGAGCCCCGCCCTCGGCGCAGGCACCGGCGGCGCACCCTGGCGTACTGGGGTGCGGGCGTCGTCGTGCTGCTGGTCGTCGCCGCGTTCGTGGGGCCGGCGGTGTACGCGGCGCTGGTGAACCGGCACGCCGACCCCGCACCCACCCTGAGCGCGGGTGCGTCGGTGGGCGCCGCCGGACCGCTGGCGGACGGCCGCTGGACCGTGGGCACCGGGTCGTTCGCGGGCTACCGCGTCCACGAGGTCCTCCAGGGCCACGGCGCGACCGTCACGGGCCGGACGGACCGGGTGTCCGGCCAGGTCACGGTCTCGGGCGGACGCGTGACCGCCGGGACGGTGACCGTGCAGGTCGGGTCGATCCACACCGACGAGCCCCCGCGCGACGCCTACTTCCGCTCGACCGCGCTCGAGACGTCGAAGTTCCCGACGGCGACGTTCACGCTCACGTCCCCGGTGCCGGCGACGTCCGGGTCGCCGACGCTGCCCGGGCGCCTCACCGTGCACGGCGTGACCCGTGACGTGCGCGTCCCGGCGCAGGCGGCGACCGGCCGGGCCGGTGCCGACCTCGTGGCGAGCCTCCCCGTGACCTGGGCGGACTACGGCGTCAGCGCGCCCCGGCTGCCGTTCGTGACCGTCGACGACCACGGCGCGATCGAGCTCGAGCTCCACCTCGTGAGGGCCTCGTGACCGCCGCCCCGGACACCCGGCTCCGCGCGCTCCACGACGCCCACGCGGGCGCGCTGTACCGGTTCGCGCTGCGGCGCACGGGCGACGAGGGGCTCGCGCAGGACGTCGTGCAGGAGACCCTGGTACGGGCGTGGCGGCACCCCGAGGTGCTGGCCCGCGGGGACGACCAGGTGCGGGCGTGGCTCTTCACGGTCGCGCGGCACCTTGTCGTCGACGACCGGCGCAGCGCGCGCCACCGTCACGAGGCCGCCGTCGGCGAGCCCGGGGTGGTCGAGCGGCTCGACCGCGCACCCGCCACGCCGGACGACACCCAGGCCGTCCTCGACGCCTGGCTCGTCGGCGACGCCCTGGCGACGCTGTCCGCGGAGCACCGGGCCGTCGTCGTGGGGGCGTACTACGGCGGGCGGAGCGTCGCCGAGCTGGCCGCCGAGCACGGCATCCCGGCCGGGACGGTCAAGTCCCGGCTGCACTACGGTCTGCGCGCTCTGCGGCTCGCGCTCCAGGAGAGGGGGGTCACGTCATGACCGACGCCCGCACGCCCGACGACGTCACCGCCGAGCACGAGCGCGTCGCCGACTGGGACGCCGCCTACGTGCTGGGGGCGCTCGACGCCGAGGACCGTCGCGCGTTCGAGCGGCACGTCGCCGTGTGCGACCGGTGCAAGGACGCCGTCGCCGACCTCGCCGGGATGCCTGCGCTGCTCGCGCTCGTGCCCGCGGAGGAGGTGCCGGGCGTCGTCGAGCCGGCCGCGGACGGCGACGAGGCGGTGAGCGAGAAGTCGGCGCGCGCCGACGTCGTCGACCTCGGTGCGGTGGCCGCGCGGCTGCGCCGCGGACAGGTGCGGCGTCGCTGGACGGCCGCCGCGGTGGCCGCGGGACTCCTCGTGGTGGGCGGCGGTGCCGGCTGGGTGGTGTCGTCGGCCGTCTCGCCCGGCGGCGGCACCTCCGTGAGCGCGACCGCGACCACGGTGGACCTCGCGCCGGTCGGGGGCTCCGGCGTGACCGCGCGGCTCAGCCTCGACCCGGTCGCGTGGGGCACGCGGCTGTCCTGGTCGTGCCGGTACCCGAGCGACGCCGGACCGGCATCCGCGACCGCCGGTCCGTATGGGGGCACTGCACGGGCCGAGGCGACGTACGCGCTCGTCCTCGTGGACCGTGCCGGGCACACGACGACCGTCGGGACCTGGGCCGCGACGGGGACCGGCGCGAGCGGCCTGCACGCCTCGACGTCCGTGGCGGCGCGCGACGTCGCGAGCGTGGAGATCCGCCTCGGCGACGTCGCCGTGGCGCGCGCGACCGCCTGACGACCGCCGCGGTGACGGGTGCGGGCCCGGTCGCACCGTGGAAGCGACCGGGCCCGCGTGCGCGTCCGGGAAGGACCCGCGAGCGCGCCCCGAAGGAGGGGGACGGGACGCGCAGCCTGTGTCCTGCCGTCAGGCGGTCCGACGGCGTCGGAGGACGAGGAGCGTCGCGCCGGCGGCGACGAGCACGCCGGCGGCGACGGCGAACGGCACGAGGTTCGCACCGGTCTCGGCGAGCACGCCCTCGCCTTGCGCGCCGGAGGCGTCGCTCGGGGTGGCCGTGCCGCCCGCCGCGAGGACGACCGTCGTGTCGGTCGGCGACGGGGACGCGACCTCGGCGGGCGCCGTGGCGTCGACCGCCTCGTCGGAGGTCGGGGTCGGGGCCGGTGAGACGTCGCTGCTCGGGGTGTCGGTCTCGGTGGGCTGCGTCGGCTGCTCGGTCGGCACGACCGCCTCGGTGGGCGTGGTGCCCGTCGGCGTCGTGCTCGGGGTCTCGGTCGGCGTGGTGGTGCCCGGGGTCGTGCAGGTCAGGGCGTCGGAACCCGTGAACGGGTAGGCGTGGAACTCCGCGCCGCCACCCGTGTGCACGAGGTCGCCCGCGACCCAGGTGCGGCCGTTGAGGCCGGGGACCTCGACCGTCGTCGTGCCGCCGCTCTTCGGGACGAGCACGGACCCGACCCACTGGGCGGAGCCGGCGACGTCGGGGGAGGCGTCGTCGAGCACGTTCCAGACGGTGCGGGACGCGTACGACGCCAGCCCGGCGCGGTCCCCGTTCTGGTCGAACGCGTGGGCCGCGCCCTCACGCCACATGCCGTTCACGTTGGTCCGGACGTCGCCCGTGACGTTGACGACCACGGTCGCACGCTCCTGGACGTCGACGAACTTCACGCTCACGGACTTCGCCGCACTGCCGAGCTTTCCGCCGTCGAGCGCGAAGACCTGGGTGCTCGAGGTACCGTCCCCGCGGAGCACGAGGAACGTGCCGTCGTCGGTGACCGTGCCCGTCGTCGGCTCGCCCGCGAGCCTCTGCGACTCGGACTGCAGCGTCGACGTCAGGTCGGTGTACGCGCCGAGCGCGGCGGACCGCCCGAGCCCGTCGTGCGCGGTGCCCTCGGCGAGGGTGCCGTCGACGGTGCCCCCCACGGTGGCCTGGCCGTCGAGGCCGTGGCCCACGGCCACGAACGGGGCGCCGCTGACGTCGTCGCCGACGCGGAGCATGACCGAGCCCTTCGACGGCGCGACGAGCGAGCCCGCACCGGCGACCCCGACGTCGTAGTGCGCGCCGACGGTGAAGCTCCCGCCGACCACGACGACGCCCTCGGCCTCCGCCGCGCCGCGCACGGTGAGGTCGCCGGCCGCGTACAC
Organism: Luteimicrobium sp. NPDC057192; assembly: GCF_042670205.1. Classification (NCBI taxonomy): domain Bacteria; kingdom Bacillati; phylum Actinomycetota; class Actinomycetes; order Micrococcales; genus Luteimicrobium; species Luteimicrobium sp. NPDC057192. Next base: position 234,953 of record NZ_JBHUWD010000001.1, read on the forward strand.
GTTGACGGCGTCGTCGACGCCCACCGGCGTGCCGGTGGAGAGCTCCGGGGCGGTGCAGGTCTCGGTCGCGGAGGCGGTGGTGGCGACGGCGAACGCGCCGGCGCTCGCGAGGGCCAGGGCGGCGGTGCCGCGGACGACGCGACGGCGGGTGGCACCCTCGGTCCGGTCGGCAGGGCGGCCTTGCGGGCGGTGGATCACGGATCTCCTCCGGTGGTGGTCCGTCGGGGTCCCTCGGCGACCCGTCGGTGCAGGTCGGCGGTCCCTTCGGCGGTGGCGGGACTGGCTCGGCGCAGTGGACGCTACCGGTACCGCAGCGCCGCGTACAAATCCATCCGCTACACTTCACCCGTTTTGTCGGAACGGGCGGTGTGGCGCGGTCGGCTCGGCGGCGTCAGGCGCTCGCGGGAACCGCCCCGGCGCTCGTCGCGGCGCGCGCGAGGACCACGGGGCACGTCGCCAGGTGGTCGTCGACGAGGCCGCAGGCCTGCATCGTCGCGTACGCCGTGACCGGACCCACGAACACGAAGCCCGCCTTCTTCAGCGCCTTCGACAGCGCGAGCGACTCCGCGGTCTTCGGGGGGACGTCGGTCCAGCTCTTCGGGCGCGCCTCGCGCGGGGCGGGCGCGAACGACCAGACGAGCTCGTCGAGCGAGCCGCCGGCGTCGTGCAGCGCGACGAGGGCCCGGGCGTTGGTGACGGTCGCCTCGATCTTCTGCCGGTTGCGGATGATCGACGCGTCCTGGAGGAGGCGCTCGACGTCGTCCGGCCCGAACGCGGCGACCTGCTCGGCGTCGAACCCGACGAACGCCGACCGGAACGCCTCACGCTTGCGCAGGACCGTCAGCCACGACAGGCCCGACTGGAAGCCCTCGAGAGCGAGCCGCTCGAGCAGCGCCGACTCGCCGTGCACGGGCACGCCCCACTCGGTGTCGTGGTACGCCTCGTAGAGCGGGTCGCCGTCGCCGAAGCACCGGGCGGGAGCGGTCTGGGGGTCGAGGCTCGTCGCGGTCATGGCCCCAGCGTGCCCCAGGCCGCCGACGCGCGGGAGGCGCGTGCCCTCACCTGTGCACGACGCCCACCTGCCGGAGCCTGGGGGTGGCGCCCGCGCGGCGACGCGTCTGGCCTCACGCGCCGTCGGCGCAGCGGAACCCGATGTGCGTGGTCGCCGTGTCGTCGGCCTGCGGTGAGCGCGCCGCCGGGCGGAAGCGCAGGCAGTAGTCCGGCGAGCACAGGTAGGACCCGCCCTTGAGGACGCGGCGCGGGACGCTCGAGCCCGGTTCGGCGCTCGCGGCGGCCAGCAGGTTCGGACGAGTCCCGGCGTCGACCGGCTCCTCGCCGGGCAGGCGATGACGCGGGGCGTAGAGGTCGCTCGTCCACTCCCACACGTTCCCGATCATGTCGAAGAGCCCGTAGCCGTTCGCCGGGTACGAGCCGACGGGAGCCGTCGTCGTCCCGTGCGGCCCGCGGACGTCGTAGGGGAACCGGCCGAGCCAGGTGTGCGCCTGTGGCACCCCGCCCGGGTAGGGGACGTCGCCCCACGCGAAGGGCGCCCGGTCGTCGCGGCCACCGCGCGCCGCGAGCTCGTTCTCCGCCTCCGTGGGGAGCCGCTTGCCCGCCCAGCGCGCGAAGGCCGCCGCGTCCGGGTACGCCACCTGGACCACGGGGTGGTCCGACCGCCCCTCGATCGACGACCCCGGTCCCTCGGGTTGCCGCCAGGAGGCGCCCGGCTGCCACCGCCACCACAGGCTCCAGTCGGTCAGGTCGACGGGGCCGTCGGTCGGGGTGAAGACGAGCGCGCCGGGCGCCCGGTCCTCCGGTGGCAGGTCGGGGTACTCGGCCGCCTCGAGGGGACGTTCGGCGACCGTGACGTAGCCCGTGTCCGTGACGAACCGGAGGAACTCCGCGTTCGTCACCTCGAACCGGTCGAGCCAGAAGCTCCCGACCGTCCGTTCGTGGACCGGCCCCTCGTCGGCGTAGAAGTCGGAGCTGCCCATCGTGAAGCTGCCCCCGGGGATCCTCACCATCCCGGGCCGGCCGCCGCTCACGCGGGCGGGTCGGCGGGCGGGTCGGCGGGCGGGAGGTACTCGACGTGCACCGTGTCGATGCTGCCGTCGAGCGCGAACGGCATCCGGTCCGCGTACGCCCGCGAGACGGCGCCCCCGTACGCGCGCCCGACGTCGAGGCAGTCGTTCGCGGAGAACAGCAGCGGCGCGCTCACCGGCACGGTGCCCGACCCGACCTCTTCGCCGTCGACCCGGAGCACCACCGACAGCGGACCGCCGGGACGCGGCTCGACGTACGTCGTCGTGATCTCGACGGTGTGGTCGCCCGCCCGCAGCGGCGCCGCCGAGCGCACGATGGTGCGCTGCACGAGGAACAGGTTGTACTCGTAGGTCAGGACGCCGTCGAGCAGGAAGCACGTGAGGCCGCCGCCCGCGCCGCCCAGCTTGTACAGGACGCCGTTCGCGGCGTCCGGCAGCGTCACCGTCAGGGTCACGGAGTTGGGCCGGTTGCCGAGCGCCGGGGCGCAGAACTCGGGCACGCGCACCGTGTCGCCCGAGAAGTCCCAGGCCGTGTAGGGCGGGGAGATCCGGTCCTCGGGGTGCATGACAGGGACCCAGAGGCCCCCGCCGATGGGCAGCGCGTCGTTGCGCGCGGCCTCGATCGCGAACAGCTCCTTGAGCTGCGCCAGCTTCTCGGGATGCTCCGCGGCGACGTCCCGTGCCTGGCTCCAGTCCTCGTCGAGGTGGTAGAGCTCCCACGGGTCGTCGTCGGGCGTCCACGTGCGGATGCCGGGCGGCGTCCCCGGGACCCACGGCATGCGCGGGCCGAGCGCGGACGCCATCCATCCGTCGGAGTAGATGGAGCGGCTGCCCATGATCTCGAAGTACTGGCTCCGGCGCAGGCCCTCGGCGTCGGGATCGTCGATCGAGTACGCGAAGCTCACGCCGTCCATCGGGTCCTGAGGGATCCCGTTGACCGTCTCGGGAGCGGAGATCCCGAGGATCTCGTAGATCGTCGGCACGAGGTCGACGACGTGGTGGAACTGGGTGCGCGGGCTGGAGTCCGCGGCGATCCGGGCGGGCCAGCTCACGAACATCGGGTTCCTGGTCCCGCCCAGGTGCGACGCGAGGAGCTTCATGCCCTGGTACGGCGACGACCCGGCCCAGGCCCACGCGGCGTGGTACTGGTTGTCCGTCGCGGGGCTGCCGAGCACGTCGAGGCCCCCGAGCTCCTCGAGCGCCGCGATGTGCTGCTCGACCGTCGTCGGGATGCCGTTCTGGGCGAGCAGCTCGCTGATCGTGCCGTTCTGGCCCTCGCCCGACGACCCGTTGTCGCCCCAGATGTAGACGACGATCGTGTTGTCGCCGTAGCCGAGGCGGTCCACCTCGTCGAGCAGGCGGCCGGCCTGGACGTCGGCGTGCTCGCCGAACCCCGCGGCCACCTCCATGAGCCGGGCCTGGAACGCCTTCTGGTCGTCGGGGATCTCGTCCCAGCCGGCGAGGTCGTCGGGCCGGGGCGTGAGCTCGGCGTCCTGCGGGACCCAGCCCGCCGCCTTGGCGCCCTCGAGCGCCCGCTCCCGGTACACGTCCCAACCCTCGTCGAACTTCCCGGCGTAGCGGTCGGCCCACTCCTTCATGATGTGGTGCGGGCCGTGCAGCGCCCCTGTCGCCCAGTACACGAAGAAGGGCCGGTCGGGCGCGTTCGCCTTGTGCTCGCGCAGCCAGTGCATCGCGTCGTCCGCGATGTCCTCGCTGAGGTGGTACCCCTCCTCGGGTGTCTTGGGCGGCAGGACCGGCGTCGTGTTCCGGACCAGGTGCGGCTCGTACTGCGACGCCTCGCCGGCGAGGAACCCGTAGAAGTACTCGAACCCGTAGCCCGTCGGCCACCGGTCGAACGGCCCCGCGGACGTCGTCTCCTCCGCCGGGGTGTTGTGCCACTTGCCCCACGCGCCCGTCGCGTACCCGTACTGCTTGAGCACCTCGGCGATCGTCGCGCTGCTCTTGGGGATGTGGCCCGAGTAGCCGTCCCAGTCGTTGGCGAGCTCGGCGATCTGCCCGTACCCGACGCGGTGGTGGTTGCGTCCCGTCAGGAGCGAGGCCCGGGTCGGCGAGCACATCGCCGTCGTGTGGAACCGGTTGTAGCCGACGCCGCTCGCCCGCACCTTGTCGAGCGTCGGGGTCCGCACCGCCCCGCCGAGCGTCGTCGGCAGCGCGGGCCCGGCGTCGTCGATGAGGATCACGACGACGTTCGGCGCGTCCGCGGGCAGACGCCGCTCGGGCGGCCGCGGGGAGTAGGTGGACTCGCCGATGGTGCGGCCCGCGACGCTACCCGACCGGGGCGGCGGGAAGGGCAGCGACCGTTCCACGGGCAGCGGTGTCCCGACGATCGTCCGGTGCAGCTCGTCACTCATCGTGGCCCCCTCGGAGGGCAGACGCCGACGCCGGCGCTGCCGCGTGGTCTCCAGGTCAGGTCCCTGCGACCACCCACGGGTCCGCCCCAGGCACGCCATTCACGCTAGGGGTGCCCCGAGGGGCCCTCAACAGGGGGCGGGAATCTCACCCGATGGGCCTGGCCCTCGGACGCACACGCCCCCGGCCCCCTACCCTTGCCACGACGACGTCGCCAGGTCCCGCGGACAGAAGCCGTCGTCACGACCGCGGCGCTTCGCGGGGTCGACCGTCGCGTGGGTCCGACGGGCGTGGACGGAGGAGATGTGACGTGGAGGGTTTCGACCAGCTTCCTGGACCGGTCCGCCGACGCCTCGGCGAGCTCGTCCAGGAGTCGCGAGCGTCCGCGGCGCGCGCGTATGCCTTGGAACTGCCCCGCGATGCCGCCGAGCTCGACGACCTCGGGAGCCCCGCGCTCTGGAGCGTCGCCGAGCGAGCGCGCCTGATGAGCCGAGAGGCCGTCCGGATGGGAGACCTGACCGAAGCGCAGGAGTATGAGGAGGCGGCTGGTTTCGTCGAGGACGATCTGGCCAACCGACGGATGACGGGGTGACAGTGGGCGCGATGACCGACGAGCCCCTGCGTCCCGCCGAACTGATCCTCCGAGGATGACGGCCAACCTGAGCGACCTCCGGGCGGAAATGCTGCCTCGGCTCGCGGTTGGGGTCGATCGTGGGCTCTCCGCCGACGGGCGGGTGTGGAAGTTCGAGGACCCGCTCAACGGGATCGAGATCGAGCTCGAGAGCACGCCGAGCGACCCCGACCTGTGGGTCGTCACGACCTGGCCGGTGGGGATGACCTTCGAGATCGCGTCGTGGGACCCCTGGGTGCGGACCTGGCTGCTCTCGGCCGGCCGTGAGCCCCTGCACGTCACCGTGCTGCGCGTCGGGCGGTGGGTCGTGACGTGGGACCTCGCCGCACCGATCCGTCGTCCGGCACGGTGGCACCGGGTCCTCGCGCGTCTTCCCGGGGTGCGCGTCGACGACCTGACGGTGCGGGAGATCGCTGCGCGGGGCCTCACGATGACGTGAGACCCCGCCGTAGCGCGGACCGGTCAGGAGTAGAGCGACTCGATCAGGTCGGCGTTCTTCTCGATCACGGGCTTGCGGCGCAGCTTGAGCGACGGCGTGAGCTCGTTGGATTCGACGGTGATCTCGCGGGGGAGGATCGCGAACTTCTTGATCTGCTCCCACCGTGCGAACCCGGCGTTCGTCCGGTCAACGGCGGCCTGGACCTCGGCGCGGACCTCGGGAGTCGCGATGAGCTCCTCGTACGTGCCGCTGAGCCCCTTGGTCTTCGCCCACCCGACGAGCTCCTCGGAGTCGACGCTGACGAGCGCCACGCAGAACGACCGTCCGGCCCCGACGACGACCGCCTGGCCGATCAGTCCGCTGTTCGACGACAGCGACACCTCGACGAGCCCTGGCGCGACGTACTTGCCGTTCGACGTCTTGAAGAGGTCCTTCTTGCGGTCGACGATCTTGAGGTACCGGTCCTCGACGATCTCGCCGATGTCTCCGGTGTGGAACCAGCCGTCCTCGATGGCCTCGGCGGTCGCCTCCGGGTTGTTGAAGTACCCGGGCGTGACGGCGGGGCCGCGGGCGAGGATCTCGCCGTCGGACGCGAGCTTGATCTCGTGGCCGGGCAGGACGGGGCCGACGGTCCCGAACCGCGACTCGCCGGGGAGGTTCACGGTGATCGCGGCGGACGTCTCGGTGAGGCCGTAGCCCTCGAGGATCGGCAGGCCGGCGGCCTCGAAGAACTCGAGGATCTCGCGCGACAGGGGCGCGGAGCCGGAGATGAAGTACTGCAGCTGGCCGCCGAAGCGCTTGCGGACCTTGGAGAACACGAGCGCGCTGCCGAGCGCGGCCTGCGTGCGGACCCACCAGGACGCCGTCTCGCCGGCCTGCTGGGCGCGGACCTTCTGCTCGCCCGTGCGCACGGCCCAGCGGAACAGGGCGAGCGTGATCCCGCCCTTGGCCTCGACCTGCGCGGTGATGCCGGCGTGGACCTTCTCGAAGATGCGGGGGGCAGCGGCCATGAACACGGGACGCGCGGTCGCGAGGTTCCCGACGAGGTTCGGGATCGACCCGTCGACGGCCGTCGGGTAGCCGATGAGGAGCTGCGCGACGACGAAGGTCTTCGCGAACACGTGCGCGAGCGGGAGCCACAGCATCTGCGTGTGCTGGTCCGAGAGGATCCCCAGGGCGTCGATGCCCGCGGCCTCGCCCGTCCAGTTGTGGTGCGTGAGGCGCACGCCCTTCGGGAGGCCCGTGGTGCCGGACGTGTAGATGAGCGTGGCGAGGTCGTCGGGGCCGAGCTCGGCGTGGGCGTCGTCGGCGGCCGTGGGGTGGGCGGCGTCGTACGCGCGACCGGAGTCCGTGAGGTCGTCGAGCGAGCGCTCGCCGTCGCCCAACGTGGCACCGGTCGCGTCCACGACGACGACGAGCTCGAGCGCGGGCGCCTTCGCGCGCACCGCGCGCACCTGCTCGAGGAGCTCCGCGTTGTCGACGACGACGATCCGCGAGCCCGAGTCCGAGAGGATCCACTCGAGCACGTCGGGCGTGGCGATGGGGTAGATCGAGGTGGTCGCCGCGCCAGCCTGCTGGATCGCCTGGTCGACGACGATCCAGTCGTAGCTCGTGGCCGCCATGAGCGCGATCCGGTCGCCACGGGCGATGCCGTGCTCGACGAACGCCGCGGCCAGCGGGCGGACCCGGCTGTCGACGTCGCGCCACGTGTGGTCGACCCAGCCTCCCTTGCCGTCGGGCGAGCGGTAGGCGAGCTCGTCGCCGTGCTCGCGGACCCGCGCGTCGTAGAGCGCTGTGACCGAGCGCGCGATCCGCAGGGAGGAGTCGCTCAGGTCGAGGTGGGTGGCGGGTCGGTCCGCGGGAGTGGTGGCCGGTGCAGTCATGCGTTGTACCTCGTCGTCCGCTGCATGGGAAGGCCCGCTCCGACGCGGGCTCGTGATACATGGTACCCCGGGTACCAACTTCCTCCGTCCGCCCCTACCTCAGGCCACGGACGGCCACCTCAGACCCGCGTCTGAGGTACCTCAGGCCGCAGGACTGGGCGACCGCCCGATCCGGGCCACCCCGCCTTACCCGGAACGTAGGGGACGTCGCACGGACCAGGGCGCGGCACCCGCCGCCACCGACCTGCGCACACCGAAGGGGACATCATGTTGGAACAGCTCGGACCCGCCGTGGACGCCCAGGTCGAGTACCTGCGGGAGCAGGCTCGCGCGTCCTACCACCAGCCGACCAGTCAGCAGGCCTCGGGGTGGCACTGGCTCGGCCGTCGGCTGCACCGTCAGCCGCGCCGCGTCGCGTGACCTCGTGACGGGTGTCGCGGAAAGGCAGCGCCCGTGACGGTGGACGCTGCCACACTGGGGACCATGCCCGCACCCGTGTCCGTGCCGTTCGTCGCGCGGTCCCACGAGCTCGACCGTCTCACCGGCGCCGTCCGGAGCGCCGCCGAGGGCGAGCCCGGTCTCGTGCTCGTCGGTGGCGACGCGGGCGTCGGCAAGACCCGGCTCCTGACCCGTGCGGCCGAGCTCGCCCAGGAGGCGGGCGCGGCCGTCGTCGTGAGCCACTGCGTGGACCTCGGTGCGGTGGGCGTGCCGTTCCTGCCGTTCGTCGAGGCCCTCACCGACCTCCGGCGCCGTTGTTCGATCGTCGACGACGTCGCCGCCCAGCGCCCGGCGTTGGCGCGCCTCCTCGACGCCGACCCGGGGGCGGCCCCCACCTCCGAGCCCGCCGGCCGGCTGCAGCTCCTCGACGGGCTGGCCGCGGTGCTCGGGGGTGCGGGGGAGCCGTCGTCGCCGTTGGTGCTCGTCATCGAGGACCTCCACTGGGCGGACGCGTCGACCCTCGACGTGCTGCGCTACCTCGTCGCCCGGCTCCGCGACGAGCACCTCCTCGTGATCGCGTCCTACCGCGCCGACGACCTCCACCGCCGTCACCCCCTCCGCCCTGTTCTGGCCGAGCTCGGCCGGCACCCGCGCGTCGAGCGGATCGAGCTCGAGCCCTTCACGCGCGACGAGCTGCGCGAGTTCACGACGGCGGTCGCCGGGCGCCCTCTCGACGCCGCGGCTCTCGACTCCGTGGGCCGACGCTCCGAGGGCAACGCCTACTTCGCGGAGGAGCTCGTCGAGTCCGGGGTCCGGCCCGGCGAGCTCCCGTGGACGCTCGCGGACGTGCTCCACGCGCGGCTCGAGCGCCTCGCGCCGGAGGTGCAGCGGCTCGTGCGGGTCGCGTCCGCGGCGGGCCGCCAGGTCTCGGAGCCGCTCCTGCGTGCGGTCGCCGCCGGGCCCGTGCTCGACGGCGGCGCGACCGGCGGCGCCGAGACCGACGCCGCGCTCCGGGAGGCCGTCGCCCAGCAGGTGCTGCACCCCGAGGGCGACCGCATCGTCTTCCGCCACGCCCTCCTCGCCGAGGCCGTGTACGGCGACCTGCTGCCGGGCGACCAGGCCGCCGTGCACCGCGCCTACCTCGACGCCCTCCTCGCCGACCCCGGCCTCGGCTCGGCGGCCGTGCGGGCCTTCCACGCGTTCCGCGCCCACGACCTGCCGACGACGCTCGTCGCAAGCAGGGACGCCGCCCGGCAGGCCGCGCGCGTGCTCGCGCCCGCGGAGAAACGGCGCCACCTCGAGCAGGTGCTCGCGCTGTGGGACGCCGTCCCCGACGCTGCCGAGCTCCTCGGCGAGACGCACGACCAGGTCGCGCTCGCGGCCGCCTCCGCCGCCTCCTGGTCGGGCGCGCCCGAGCGGGCCGTCCACCTGGCGCGCGCCGTCGTCGACGCGCACGTCGGTGACCCGCTCCGCCACGCCTCGCTGCAGCACGTCCTCGCGGGCTACCTGCTCGCCGCGGACGAGCTCGACGAGATGCTCGACCGCACCGCGTCCGCGCTCGAGGTCCTGCCCGTCGACCCGCCGTCGCGCGACCGCGCCTGGACGCTCGCGATGCATGCGCGCGCCGCCCTCAACCTCAACCTCGACGACATCGCCCGCCAGGGCGCCGTCCGCGCCGTCGCGGAGGCGCAGGCCGTCGACGCCCCCGACGTCGAGGCCGACGCGCTCGGCACGCTGGCCGTGCTCGAGGTCGACGACGCCGAACGGTCGGCGGAGCTCCTCGTCGAGGCGCGGCAGCGCGCCCACGCCGCAGGCGACCTCGAGACCGAGCTCCGGTGCATGTCGAACCTCGTCGCGAACCGGTACTACGCGGGCAACCTCGACGAGGCGGCCCGGCTCGCGGACGAGGCGTCGCGGTACGCCCAGGACACCGGCATGACGTGGAGCGTCTACGGGATGACGATCCGCATGTTCGTCCTCCTCGGGGGCTACCTCCGCGGCGAGCTCGCGGCGGCGGACCCCGGGCCCGTCCCCGAGAGCTGGGCCGCGGGGTACCAGGCGCTGCAGCTCTACCCGGCCGTCGCGCGGGGCGACGCGGACGCCGTCGAGCGGGGCCGTGCCCTGCACCCCTCCTGGGTCGTGGACGGACAGATCGCCCTCGTCGCCGGTGGCTGCACGGTCGACGCGCTCGTCTGGCGCGGCGACGACGAGGAGGCGGTCGCGCTCGCCGAGGAGGTCATCCTCTTCCTCGGTCGCGAGTGGTCCGACTCGTTCCTCGGCCGGATCTGGCTCTCCGCGCTCGCGCTCTCGGCGCTCGCCGACCAGGCCGAGCGGGACGCGCTCCTCGGACAGGACGTCGCGCCTCTCGTCGCGCACGGGGACGAGTTCCTCGACGCCGCGGTCCGCACCGCCGAGCGCGGGCGCCCGCGCGGCGGGGTCCTCGGCCCGGAGGGCCGCGGCTGGCTCGCGCGGGTCCACGCCGAGCACTCCCGCCTCCAGGCGGCGGGCGGCGTGGGTGCCAACGACCCCGAGCTCTGGGCCGCGGCGGCGCACGAGTTCGACTTCGGGTACCGGTACGAGGTCGCCCGGTCGCGGTGGCGCTGGGCCGAGGCCCTCGTGGCGGCGGGGGACCGGGACGCGGGGGGCAAGCAGCTCGCGGCGGCCCTCGCGGACGCCGACGCGATGGGTGCGCGTCCCCTGGCGGACGCGTGCCGCGCCCTCGCGCGCCGCGCCCGGCTGGACGTCGTCGGCGGCGGGGCGCGGGCGGCGTCGTCGGACACGCTGACCGAGCGGGAGTCCGAGGTCATGGCGCTCGTGGCGCAGGGCCTGTCGAACCGCCAGATCGGCGAGCGCCTGTTCATCTCCGGCAAGACGGTGAGCGTGCACGTGTCGAACGTGCTCGCGAAGCTGGGCGCCGCGACGCGCGCGGAAGCGGTGTCCGTCGCCCACCAGCGCGGGCTGCTCACGGTCCCGTCGCCGGGCCGCCCGGCCTGAGCCGCTGCCGCGCGCCGCCTCGGCGCGCGGGGCCGAGCCGTCGCGGACGGCTCGCTCCTCGGCATCTTCCCGGCCTTCTCGCACGTCACGACGTCAACGTTGACATCGCCGCGTCAACGTTGTCATACTGACGCGCAGCACGCGATGAGGCGTGGAGGCTCGACGAGGAGTGAGACGAATGAAACTGCTTCGACGCTCGGTCACAGGACTGTCCCTCGCGGCGGCGCTCGCCGTCACCGGCGCCGGCGTGGCCTCGGCGGCCGGGCCGGCACAGGCCGACGCCGGGACGCCCGCCCCCTCCGCGGGCAGCCTCGAGGTGAAGGACTACACCGTCCTCGGCCCCGTCGACCAGAACACGCACGTCTTCGGGCGCGACAACGGGCAGAGCGTCTTCTACCAGGGCCGGTCGTACTGGTTCTTCGACGACACGATGCTGCAGAACCCCGACGGGTTCCTGTCCAGCACGTCGGCGTCCACGGCGGACCTCGATGCCTCCGACGGCATCACCCTGCGCTCCACGACCATCTTCGACCGCACCGAGACGACGGCCCCGACGGAGTTCGTCCCCTACTCGGACGTGGAGAACGCGTTCCAGCAGGAGCACGCGTCGGACGACTGCACCGGCTCCACCGACGAGAACTGCGGGACGCAGTTCGCGTTCTGGCCCGGCGCGGTCGTCGCCGACCCCAGCCACCACCGGATCCTCGTCTTCTACGGGAAGCTGTGCCGCGGCGGCCTCGACACCGGCCCCTGCGCGTCGGGCTTCGTCGGCCAGGCCCTCGGCTCCGGCATCGTCTCGGTGGACATGCGGACGCACGCGATCAGCCGGCTCGACGTCGAGCACCAGGACCCGTCGCTGTCCTCCCCGGAAGGCCACGACCCGACCCTCCTGTTCGCCCCGGACGAGAACTGGGGGAACGGCGGCGCCGTCGTCGTCGGGCAGGAGCTGTACGCGTACGGGAAGTGCACGAGCGCGAACGACTGCGCGGTGGCGCGCGTCCGCCTCGGCGACGTCCAGGACCACGACGCCTGGACCTACTACACGGGCGACGACGCACAGGGTCGGCCGCAGTGGTCGCACGACCCGAGCGCCGCGGTCGCCGTCATGAAGGGCGGCGCGGCCGGCGAGACCGTCCAGTACGACCCCACGACCGGCTCGTACATGAACACGTTCATGCCCTCGCCGTTCCTCGACAAGAACGTCTACTACCAGACCGCGCCGCACCCGTGGGGGCCGTGGAGCGCGCAGCAGACGCTCTTCACCACGCAGTCCACGGACGGCGTCGACTACGCCGCGTTCGCCCACCCCGAGTACACGACCGACCACGGCCTGACCCGCTACTACACGTACTACGCGTCCTCGACCGGGCACCAGATGCTCGTCAAGGTCGACTTCAAGGAGTCCTGACCGATGCACCTCGACCCTCAGCGCGTGATCGACCGCACGCGCCGCGTCCTCACCGAGCGCGTCTGGCCCGCGGCGGAGGTGGCCACCGCGCCGCTCACCGTCACGGCCCGGTCGCTGCCCGGTGAGCCCGAGCCCTTCGACCGCGCCACCGACGGGGAGTTCGCGCCCACCCGGGTGGGTGACCCGTGGGGTCCCGCGTGGACGACGACGTGGTTCCGGGTGCGCGGCGAGGCGCCCGCGAACTGGGCGGACCGCGTGGGCGCTGAGGGCGGGGTGCTCCGCACCGTCGCCGCGCTCGACATCGGCTTCGACGCCGACGCCGGGCCCGGCTTCCAGTGCGAGGGGCTCGTCTTCGACACCGACGGCCAGATCCTCAAGGGCATCCACCCCCGCAACAAGGCGGTGGCGGTCCGCGGGCCGTCGGTGGACCTGTTCGTCGAGGCGGCCGCCAACCCCGACGTCGCGGCGGCCGCCTTCCGTCCGACGCACCTGGGCGACGGCATCGCCCCGGACGGGCCGCCCCTCTACACGCTCAAGCGGGCCGACCTCGCGCTCGTCGACCCCGGCGTCGAGGCGCTCGCCTACGACCTGGACGTGCTCCTCGGGTGGGCCGAGCGGCTGCCCGCCGACCGCCCGCGCCGGGGACGGGTGCTCACGGCGCTCGCCGGCGCGCTCGACGCCCTCGACCTCGACGACGTCGCCGGGACCGCCGCCGCGGCGCGCGCCGAGCTCGCGGACGTCCTCGCGCAAGGCGCCGAGCCGAGCGCGCACCGCGTGGCCGCCGTCGGGCACGCGCACATCGACTCGGCCTGGCTGTGGCCGACGCGCGAGACCGTCCGCAAGTGCACGCGCACGTTCTCGAACGTGATCGCGCTCATGGACGACTACCCGGAGCTGCGCTTCGCGTGCTCGCAGGCCCAGCAGTACGCCTGGATCGAGCAGAGCCAGCCCGACCTGTTCGCGTCGATCACCAAGGCCGTCGACCGCGGCGCGTGGATCCCCGCGGGCGGCATGTGGGTCGAGTCCGACACCAACATGCCGGGCGGCGAGGCGCTCGTGCGCCAGTTCGTGCACGGCAAGCGGTACTTCGCGGAGCGGTTCGGGGTCGAGCCCGAGGAGGTCTGGCTGCCGGACTCCTTCGGGTACACCGCGGCGCTGCCGCAGATCGCCAAGCTCGCCGGCTACCGGTGGTTCGTCACCCAGAAGCTCTCCTGGGGCGCGCCGAACAACAAGTTCCCGCACCACACCTTCTGGTGGCAGGGCATCGACGGGACCCGGCTGTTCAGCCACCTGCCGCCCGTCGACACGTACCTGTCGGAGCTGTCCGCGGCCGAGCTCGACCACGCGGTCACGAACTTCGCCGACCACCCGGCGGCGTCGACGTCGCTCGTCCCGTTCGGGCACGGCGACGGCGGCGGCGGTCCCACCGCGCTCATGATGGAGCGCGCGCGGCGCCAGGCGGACCTCGAGGGCTCGCCCCGGATCGAGCACGCGACGCCGGAGGAGTTCTTCCGGACCGCCGAGGCCGAGTACCCCGACGCCCCGACCTGGGTCGGCGAGCTCTACCTCGAGGCGCACCGCGGGACGTACACCTCGCAGGCGGCGACCAAGCGCGGCAACCGCCGCAGCGAGCACCTGCTGCGCGAGGCGGAGCTGTGGAGCGCGGTCGCGACCGTCCGGTACGGCGTCCCGTACCCGTACGAGGCGCTCGACCGGATCTGGAAGACCGTGCTGCTGCACCAGTTCCACGACATCCTGCCGGGGTCGTCGATCGCGTGGGTGCACCGCGAGGCCGTGGCCGCCTACGAGGAGGTCCGCCAGGAGCTCGAGGGGATCGTCGGCGCCGCGCTCGACGTCCTCGCGGGCGAGGGGAGCACGCCGCTCGCGTTCAACGCCGCGCCCACGACGGCTTCGGGCGTCCCCGCGCTCGGTGCCGCCTCCCCGGCCGCTGCCGCCGCGCAGGCGGTCGCCGTCACGCAGGACGGCGGCGCCGTCGTCCTCGACAACGGCGTCCTCCGCGTCGCGATCGACGCGCACGGCGTCGCGTCGAGCGTCGTCGACCTGCGGCACGGGCGGGAGCTCGTGCTCCCGGGCCGCCGCCTCGGCGAGCTCGTGCTCCACCAGGACCTCCCCAACGCGTTCGACGCGTGGGACCTCGACGAGCACTACCGCGGCTCCGGCCGCGTCCTCGACGACCTCGACGAGCTGCGGGTGGAGCGTGACGACGACGGCGGGGCCACCGTGGTCGTCACCCGTACCTTCGGCCGGTCGACCGCCACCCAGCGGACCACCCTGCGCGCCGGCGCCGCCACGCTCGACTACGAGACCGAGGTCGACTGGCACGAGGCCGAGCGCATCCTCAAGGTCGCGTTCCCCGTCGACGTCCGCACCGACGCCGCGGCGTCCGAGATCCAGTTCGGGCACGTCGTGCGGCCCACGCACTCCAACACCACCTGGGACGCCGCGAAGTTCGAGACGTGCGCCCACCGCTGGGTGCACGTCGGCGAGCCCGGCTTCGGCGTCGCCGTCGCGAACGACGCCACCTACGGGCACGACATCCACCGGGTCGAGCCCGACGACGGCGCGCGCCCCGGCACCGAGGTCCGCCTCTCCCTGCTCCGGGCGCCGCGCTACCCGGACCCCGAGGCCGACCAGGGCACCCACCGGTTCGCGTACCAGCTCGTCAGCGGCGCCGAGATCGGCGACGCCGTCGACGCCGGGTACCGGCTCAACCTCCCGCTCCGGGAGCGCGCAGGGGCCGCGCCCGTGGCACCGCTGGTCACCGTCTCGGGGCTCGGCCCCGCGGGCGACCGGCACGGGGTCGTCGTCGAGAGCGTCAAGCTCGCCGAGGACCGGTCGGGCGACCTCGTCGTCCGGCTCTACGAGTCGCTCGGAGCCCGCACGCGGGCACGCGTCGCCTGGGACCACGAGTCCCTGGGCGCGACCGGCGCCACGGTCGTCGACCTGCTCGAGCGCGAGCTCGAGCCGCTGGCCGACGCCCGCACTGGGACGGAGCTCGAGCTCCGCCCCTTCCAGATCGTCACGCTCCGGATCCACCGGAGCCCGGGTCTCGAGGAGGAGATCGGATGACGCAGACGTCCGTCGGGGTCGCGACCGCGCCGCTGGCGCAGGCCGCCACCTCTCGCACGCGACCACGCGGATCGA
Organism: Luteimicrobium sp. NPDC057192; assembly: GCF_042670205.1. Taxonomy (NCBI): domain Bacteria; kingdom Bacillati; phylum Actinomycetota; class Actinomycetes; order Micrococcales; genus Luteimicrobium; species Luteimicrobium sp. NPDC057192. The sequence goes on from NZ_JBHUWD010000001.1 coordinate 250,323, forward strand.
GGCGCTCAGCGAAGAGGCGCCGCGACACGCTGATCGGCTACCTGTTCATCTCGCCGGCGATCATCGGGCTGTTCCTGTTCGTGGGCTACCCCATGGTCACGTCCCTGTACCACTCGTTCACCGACTGGAACGGGCTCACCCCGGCCACCTGGGTCGGGTTCGACAACTACGTCGAGATGTTCACCAAGGACCCGACGTTCTGGCCGTCGGTCGCCGTCACGTTCCTGTGGGTCGTCCTCTCCGTGCCGATCACCATCGTCGCGGGGCTGGCGCTCGCGGTCCTCGTGAACCGGGGACTGCGCGGGGTCAAGATCTTCCGGACGATCTTCTACCTGCCGGTCGTCCTGCCGGCGGTCGCCGTCCTGACGCTGTGGAAGTACATCTACGACCCGACGTACGGGCTCGCGAACCAGGTGCTCCGCTTCCTGCACCTGCCGACGAGCGCCTGGCTGGGCGACGCGCACATCGCGCTCCCCGCGATCCTCCTCGTGGGGGTGTGGGGCGTCGGCGGGACGATGATCATCTTCCTCGCGGGGCTCCAGGCGGTGCCGGACGAGCTCCTCGAAGCCGCCAAGGTCGACGGCGCCGGGGCGTTCCGCAGCTTCGTCAAGATCACGCTGCCGATGATCGGCCCGATCCTCCTGCTCCAGCTCGTGCTGCAGCTCAACATGGCGTTCCAGACGTTCAACCAGGTCGCGATCCTCACCAAGGGCGGCCCCGGCACGTCGACGAACCTGCTCATGTACAAGATCTACAACGACGGGTTCGCGAACTTCATCACCGCGCCGCAGCTCGGCTACGCCACCGCCGAGGTCTGGGTGCTGTTCGTGATCGTCATGCTCGTCACCCTGCTCATGCTCCGGCTCACCCGAGGCCGCTTCTCCGCCGGAGGTGAGGCATGACCGCCACCCTGACCGCGCCGTCGTCCGCCACGCACGCCGGGACCACCGAGCGGAACGTCCCGCTCTCGCACCGGGTGCCCCGCACCCTGTCGAAGGTCGCCTGGTACGCGCTGTGCGGGCTGCTCGCCCTGTCGATGCTCCTCCCTCTCGTGTGGATGGTGAGCATCGCGCTGAAGTCGAACGGCGACATCAACCAGATCCCGCCGACCTTCTTCCCGAAGGAGTTCCAGCTCTCGAACTTCGTGAACGGACCCGCGGAGATCCACTTCTACCGCCTGCTCGTGAACACGCTGATCGTCACCGTGTTCTCGGTGTTCGGGGCGGTCGCGAGCTCGATGATCGTCGGCTACGGGATCTCGCGCATCGATTTCCCCGGCCGGAACTTCTGGTTCGCGCTCATCGCCGGGAGCCTGTTCGTGCCGGGGATCGTCGGGCTCATCCCGCTGCAGCACCTCTACATCAACGTCGGGCTGATCGACACCTGGGTGCCGCTGATCCTGCCCGCGTTCTTCGGGAGCCCCGTCTTCATCTTCCTGGCCCGGCAGTACTACCAGTCGATCCCGCGGTACCTCGACGAGTCCGCCCTGATCGACGGCGCCGGCCACTGGACGATCTTCACGCGGATCATGCTGCCGATCACCAAGCCGGTGTGGATCACGGTCGCGATCATGTCCTCCCAGCTCGCCTGGAACGACTACCTCAACCCGCTGGTCTACCTGCAGAGCCAGTCGAAGTTCACGCTCCCGCTGGGCATGGCCTCGTTCCTCAGCGACACCGCGGGTTCCGAATACAACTACTACATGGCGACGAACGTCCTGTTCATGCTGCCGCCGCTGCTCCTGTTCTTCCTCGCCCAGCGCTACTTCATGGAGGGCATCGGCTCTCTCGGGACCATCTCGAAGTAGCCCGCTCTGCCACGTCCCATTCCTTTTCACGCGCTCGAAGGAGAGTGTCATGTCCCGCAAGAACCTCGCCGCCGTCGGTGCGGTCGCCGTCGTCGCGGCCACCTGCCTCACGGCCTGCAGCTCGTCGTCGTCCGACGGGAGCTCCGACTCGTCGGGCGGAGGCACCGTCACCTACATGACGTGGGAGTCGAACCCCACCAACGCCGCGTTCGACAAGACGATGGCGTCGTTCACGTCGACGTCCGGCGTGAGCGTCAAGCGCGAGGCGGCGCCCAACGCCGACTACGCCCAGAAGCTCGCCAGCATGATCCTGTCGAAGAAGGCGCCCGACTTCTTCTGGTGCACCCCCGCGCAGGCACAGAACCTCGCGGCCGAGGGGCTCCTGTACGACTGGTCGAAGAAGCTCGGCGCCGGGACCGAGCTCAAGGCCGAGGACTTCTCCCCGGGCTCGCTCGACCTGTGGAAGACGCCGAAGGGCGCGCTCTCCGGCATCCCCACGCTCGCGAACACGTACGGCTTCTTCTACAACGCGGACACCTTCAAGAAGGCCGGCATCGCGGTGCCGAAGATCGGCTGGACGTGGGACGACCTGTTCTCCGACCTCAAGAAGCTCAAGGAGAAGGACCCCGCGACGATGCCGCTGGTCGCCCAGTGGCCGCTCCTCGACGCCACCGAGGGCGTGTCCGCGTACTCGGTCGCCAACGGCGGCGAGCCGCTCGTCGACTCGTTCGTCACGACGACGAAGGTCAGCGCCGACGCGACCATCCACGAGGGGGCGCAGCGCTTCGTCGACGCGATCGCCGCGAAGCAGATGACCAACCCCGACTACGACGCCACGAACGCGATGGCGGCCTTCTCCAACGGGAAGATCCCGCTCATGTTCGGCGGCCAGTGGCTCAACCAGATGATCAGCCCGAACAAGCCGAAGTTCGACTGGGGCTACGCGCCGTGGCCGACGGGCACCGCGAAGAACGTCCAGCCGATCGAGACGAACGGCGTGTGCTCGCCCGCGTCGCTCAAGGACCCCGACGCCACCTGGAAGGCGATCGCCTACCTCGAGACCACGGGGTTCAACGAGTCGATGGAGGAGGTGCCCGTCGCGCCCATCGCGTACACGCCCGGCACCGAGGGCTACTACAAGGGTCTCGAGGCGCAGGGCGGTGCGGCCGCCGCGAGCATCGAGGCCACGGCGAAGTACGAGCTCGCCGCGACCGACAAGTTCAACACGTCGTTCCTCGACCCGTGGGCCGTCAAGGAGACCGACATCGAGAAGACGTCCTGGAACCCGATGCTCCTGGGCAAGAAGTCGGTCGATCAGGGCATCGACGAGACCGTCGCCGGCATCCAGGGGCTGATCGGCAAGTGACTCGCACCCCTCCGATCGACTACCCGTTCGGGCCGTTCGTCCCCTGGGCGCAGAACCCCGTCCTGCGCCCGGGGCGGCACGACTGGGAGTCGGCCAACGTCTACAACCCCGCGGCCGTCGTCGTCGGCGACCGTGTCGCGCTCCTGTACCGCGCCCACGCGGACGACATCGTGTCGTCCCTCGGGCTCGCCTGGAGCGACGACGGCTACACGTTCGAGACCGAGCCCGAGCCCGTCCTGGTGCCCGAGCACGACTGGGAGCGGTACGGCTGCGAGGACCCGCGCGTCGTACTGATCGACGGCACGTACTACTGCACGTACACCGGCTGGGACCGGCACACCGCCCGGCTCTGCCTCGCGACGTCGTCGGACCTGCGCACGTGGGAGAAGCACGGCCCGATCGTCCCCGGCGTCAACACGTTCGCGGGCGTCCGCGAGACGCCCGGCGCCGACTGGAGCAAGGGCGGGGTCATCTTGCCCGAGCAGGTCGACGGGCGGTGGCTCATGTGGTTCGGCGAGGGCAACGTGCACCTCGCGACGTCCACGGACCTGCTGCACTGGGACGCCTCACCCGAGCCCGTGCTCCGGCCCGAGCCCGGGACCTTCATGGGCGACCTCGTCGAGACGGGCCCGCAGCCCGTCGTCACGCGGACCGGGCACGTGCTGCTCATGCACAACAGCGCGATCGAGCTCTCGCCCGAGGACGGCGGCGGCGTGCGGTACGCGTGCGGGCAGGTGCTCATCGACCCGCACCGGCCCGACCGGGTCGTCGCCAAGATGGTCGAGCCCTGGCTCGAGCCCGCGACGGCCGAAGAGCTGTCCGGTCTCGTGGACAACGTGACGTTCGTCGAGGGTCTCGTCCACTTCCACGGCACGTGGTTCGCCTACTACGGCCAGAGCGACACCACGATCGGCGTCGCGACCTTCACCCCGACCACTCCGAGCGAGGAGCACGCATGACCATCCACCTCGAGCCCGGCAGCACCGTGATGTTCACGGGCGACTCGATCACCGACTGCCAGCACCTGGAGATCGAGCAGCCGCTCGGCTGGGGCTACCCGCTCCGGGTCGCGGGCGAGTGGGGCTTCCGCCACCCCGAGCGGCCCGTCACCTGGCTCAACACCGGCATCGCCGGGAACAAGGTCATGGACCTCGAGACACGCTGGCAGCGGGACGTCCTCGACGCCCGCCCGGACGTCGTGTCGGTGCTCGTCGGGATCAACGACGTCGGCTGGCACACGTACGCCCCCGACGGGTACGTCATCCCCGTCGACGACTACACCGCCGGGTACGACCGGCTGCTCACGCCGCTCGCGGAGGCCGGGACGCAGCTCGTCCTCATCGAGCCGTTCCTGCTTCCGCTCAGCGACGACCAGCGCAAGCAGCGCGAGGACCTCGACCCGAAGATCCAGGCCGTGCGCGAGCTCGCCCGGAAGTTCGGCGCCCACCTCCTCGCCGCCGACGGGCTGTTCGCGCAGCTCGCCGCCACCACCGGCCCCGAGTACTGGGCCGCCGACGGCGTCCACCCGACGCCCGCAGGGCACGCGGCGCTCGCCGACGCCTGGTTGCGGCTCGTCGACTGACGACGTCCGGCCGGCGGCGGGCCTTCGAGCCCGAGAGCGGTCCGCGTGCCCTGGCGCACGCGGACCGCTTCGCTGTGACACCCTTCCTGCGAACCCACGATCGGAGCTCCGATGATCCGCGCCATGCCCCTGCCCGACGCCGTCTTCGTGTGGTCGGGGGGCGAGCACGAACCCCGCCGCGCGACGGCCGGGACGGACGGCTGGGAGTCGGGTGACGTCGTCGTGCGGGCGGCCGGTGGACCCGCAGGCCTCGACCTGAGCGTCGAGGCCGGTGGCATGCTCAGCCGGATCGCGCTGCGCTGGGACGAGCCGCTGCCCGAGGGCTCGCTCGTGCTGGGCGACGCGTGGGAACGCGCGTACGGGGACCTGCGCTGGGAGCCTCCGCGGCCCGAGCGCGTGCTGCCCTGGTACTGGCTCGCCACCACGCCCGGCGGCGGGGTCCGCGGGGCCGGGGTGCGGGTGCGTCCCGGGGCGTTCTGCGGCTGGACCGCCGACCTCGCGGGCGTCACGCTGTGGCTGGACGTCCGGTCGGGCGCCGATCCCGTGCGGCTCGCTGGGCGGCGCCTCGAGCTCGCGACCCTCGTCGCGCTCGACGACGACGCCGTCGCCTCGCCGTTCACCGCGCTCGGCGACCTCTGCTCCGCGCTCTGCTCGGACCCGCTCCTGCCGTCCGCTCCCGTGTTCGGGAGCAACAACTGGTACTACGCCTACGGCGAGGGGTTCGACGCCTCGGCCGTGCTGCGTGACGCCGACGTCGTCCGACGGGCGATGCGGCCCGACGACGGGTCGCCGTTCTGCGTCATCGACGCCGGGTGGAGCGAAGGTGGGACGGCGCCCGGAGGGCCGTGGGACCGCGGCTGGCGCACGTTCTCGGACATGGCGTCGGTCGCGGAGTCGATCCGCGACGCGGGGTGCCGGCCGGGCCTGTGGTTCCGTCCGCTGCTGTCCCGCCAGCGGGTTCTCGGTGCCCGGCCCGAGCCGCTCCCCGATGCCGGTCCGGACGGCGCGTGGCTGCTCGACCCGAGCACGCCGGAAGCGCTCGCGGTGGTGGCCGAGAGCATCCGCACCTTCCGTGCGTGGGGCTACGAGCTCATCAAGCACGACTTCTCGACCTTCGATGCGGTCGGAGCGTTCCTCGGCCGCTCCGACCTACCGGCCCCGGCCGCCCGCTGGGGCTTCGCCGACACCAGCCGGACGACGGCCGAGATCCTCGTCGACCTCTACCGGACCGTCCGCGAGGCCGCAGGGGACGCGACCGTCCTCGGTTGCAACACCGTCGGTCACCTGGCCGCAGGGCTCGAGCACGTGCACCGGGCCGGGGACGACACGTCGGGGGGGCGCTGGGAGCGGACGCGGCGCATGGGCGTGAACGCCCTCGCGTTCCGCCTGGCGCAGCACGGCCGGTTCTTCGCCGTGGACGCCGACTGCGTGCCTTCGACCCACGCGACGCCGTGGGAGCTGAACCGGCAGTTCCTCGAGCTGGTCGCGGCGTCGGGCACGGCGACGTTCGTGTCGGTCGACCCGGCCACCCTGACTCCCGAGGTGGAGGCCGACCTCCGCCGGGCCGCGGCGCTCGCGGCCTCGGGCGGCGTGGCCGGCGGCGTCGAGCCGCTCGACTGGCAGAGCATCCCGACGCCGCGGCGCTGGCGCGTCGGGGGCGAGGAGCGGACCTACCGCTGGGAGCTGCCGTGGGGCGTGGACCTCGAGCTCGACGGCAGCTGACCAGCCGTCGCCCGGGCGTCTCACGCCTCGACGACGCCCCAGGGGGTGTGCAGGGCGGCCGTCACTCGGCCGCCCAGGTCGGCCGGCTCGAACGGCGAGTCCGCCTCGAACCGCGCGAACGGGTCGACGCCGAGCGCCAGCATCGGCAGGAGCACGAGCGGCCCCGCGGACCACGGGTGGCACAGGCTCGACCCGGTCGACTCGACGACCTCGCGGGTCGGGGACCACCGCTCCCACCACGTCCCGGCGCCCGCGTCGAGCATGGTGCCCCAGTACAGGTCGAGCAGCTCGCGCGCGGCACGCGGGTTGCCGAGCACGAGGTGTGCGCGGCACACCCAGAACGTGAAGTAGCCCGTGTCGGGCACGAACCCGTCGAGGGCTGACGGCGCCACGAGCGCGCGGGCGCGGTTCGGGTCGAGCCCGCACAGCAGGATGGTCGCGGCATGCGGGTGACGGAGGTCGTCGCCCAGCCCCGCGAGCACGCGGTCGAGCGCGGCGCGCCAGACGGCGGCGCGTGCGTCGTCGCCGACGGCCTCCGCGAGCGCGACCCCGGACCGCAGTGCGACGGCGTGCTGCGCGTCGATGCCGGCCTGGCGCGCGTCGGGCGTGAACGCGTGCCAGTCGACGAACGACCACCAGCCGGGGCGGTCGAGGTCCAGTCGCCCGGTGGTCGCGTCGGTGTGCGTGGCCGCCCAGTCGAGGCAGCGCACGACGGCCGGGTAGACCTCGTCGAGGAGCGCCCGGTCGCCCGTGAACCGGACGTGGTCCTCGACGAACGACGGCCACTGCAGCGCGAAGTCGGGGATCCGGTGCCGCGTCCCGCTCGGGCTGAGCGCCGGGATCATGCCGTCGTCGTCCTGCGCGGCGGCGAACTGGAGGAGGGACCGGCGCGACGTCGTCGGGACGCCCGTGGTGGCGAGGTCGAAGAGAGCCTGGACGCCGGCGTCGGCGACGTAGTGGCCGCCCTCGCGCAGCGGGCAGTCCTCGTAGAGGTCCTGCCGTCCGACGCGAGCCGTCGCGACGCTCACCGCGTGCATCCGGTCGTAGCGGTCGACGCCGCTGCGGAACACCGGTTCGGGCCGGCGGGCGGTGATCGTGGCGAAGGTCGCGTCCACGGCGACGGCCCCGGTCCCGTGGGCGACCCACGCGAGCGCGCGGAAGGTCCGGCGGTGCCAGAACCGGTGCGTCGTGCGCCCCGCGGGCACGACGACGGTGTCGACGGCCGCAATGCCCTGCCGGGTCGCCGTCGGCCAGCCGTGCGCGTCGACCGCCTCGCCCGCGAGGACGTCGATCGTCGTCGGCTCGTCGGCGTCCACCGTGAGGGTCAGGAAGCCCACGAGCTGGTGCGGGACGACCCAGAGCCCGTAGCGCCCGACGGGCTGGGCGCCGCGCGGGACCGGCGCCGAGTCGGCGAGCCGTGACGCGCCCAGCGCCACGCCCGCGGTCGCGCGGTCGATCGCGGGACCCGGCGGGACGTCGTCGGGCGGGGGAGCGAGCAGCGTCCCGGTCTCGTGCAGGAACGGACCGAGGGGGACGTCCTCCTCGACGACGTCGCGGTCGAGCAGCCGCGGGCGCTGGTCGTCGTCGTACTCGACGGCCGCCGCCCAGCCGTCGCCCGCGCCGGCGGTCAGGCCGTCGGGTGCGAGCGTGCGGTCCGACCATTCCGTGAAGCCCGCCGACCACACCATCTGCGGCGTGTTCTGGCGCCACGACGCGGGGACGTGCGTCGACCAGGCCGAGCTGGTGCCGACGTCGTGGGCGGCGCCGTCGGCGGTGCGCAGCGTGCCCTCGACCCAGAGCCCGCCGAGCGCTCGCGGCTGGTGGTGCGTGCCCACGCCGAGCAGGTACACGCCGACGACGACGGTCGCGCGGCGCTCGCGGCGCGCGCCGAGGACGGCAGCGAGGTCGCAGCGCACCGCGTCGGCCCCGGGCGCGGAGCTCTGCACGTCGTGGTGGGCGACGAGGACGCCGTCCACCCACACGCGGAACGGCCCGCGGGCGGCGACGTCGAGCGCGCCGTCGACGAGCGGCGCGTCCGCCTCGACGACGCGCCGGAACAGGACGAGCTGGTTGGGGGTCTCGCGGTGGAACGCGTCCCAGATCCACGCGGTCACGGCCGACTCGCTGCCCGTGCCGTGACCTCGAGCCGGTGGTGACCGGTGGCGCTGGCAGTCAGGTGCACCGGCTGGTCGGTGACGTCCGTGCCGTCGAGGAGGACGACGTCGCGTTCCCCGGTGCCGCCGCGCACGACGACGTCCAGGGTCGCGCCCGCGTAGGGCAGGCCGGTGAGCTCGACGGTCTCGCCGGGTCCGGGGAGGAGGGGCGCGACGCGGAGGCCGTCCGCTGACGGTGCGAGGCCGACCAGCCCGTAGTGCACGAGGCGCAGCAGCGACGTCGCGGACCACGTCTGGTCCGGCTCGCTCGGCCAGACGTAGCCGCACTGCCAGCCGCCGTGCGGGAGGCCGGTCACGGCGTCGTAGACCTCGTCGAAGCGGCCGCCGCTGCTCTCGACCCGCGCACGGAAGTCGTCCAGGGTCCGCACGACGCCGTCGCGGTCGCCCGCCGCGGCCGAGGCCAGTCCGGCGAGGCCCATGACCATCGGCCAGCACATGGCGTTGTGACGGCCGGGGCGGGCGTCGTCGTACCGGTCGAAGTGGGGGGCGACGTTGACGACGCCCGCGGGGCCGCGGCCGATCGAGGCGAGCACCGCGGGCGCGCGCTCGGGCGGGACGACGCCGAGGACGACGGCGAGCGCGAGCCCCGCCGCCTCGCGGTGGTGGTCGAGCGTGCCGGCGAGCGGGCCGGCCCCGTGGAGGAGGTAGCCGTAGGTGTCGCCGTCGCGCAGGTGCTCGTCGATGGCGGCGGTGAGCGCGTCGGCGCGGGCGGTGAGGTCCGTGGCGTCGCGGCCGAGGTGCGCGGCCGCGGCCGCGAGCCGGCGGAGCGCGCCGACGTAGACGACGTTCGTCGACAGCGCCATGACCTCGCGCGCGTCCGGGTAGTCGAGGACGAACGAGGTGGGCTCGTCCGCGGTCGCCGGGGGGACGGGCAGTCCGGAGATGCCGTCCTGCATGAGCGCCGGGCCCGCGTAGAGCCCCCAGCGGGGGCGGAACCGGTCGCGGTGGAGGATCGCGAGCGAGTCGGTGCCGACCCGGAGCGCGTGGGCGAGGAACGCGTCGTCCGCGGTCGCGTGGGCCAGGTCGACGGCGGCGAACACCCAGACGATCTGGTCCCACCACTGGTCGTCCTGCGCGACGACGGTCCGGCCGTCCTCGAGCGTCTCGCACACCCGGAGCAGGGTCGCGCGGGCGTCGTCGGGACGCAGAAGGTTCGCGGCGCCCCATGCGTTGAGCGCCGCGTCGCGCGTCCACGGGTCGGGGTAGCCGCCTCCCGCGCGGATGAACGGGCCGTCGTCGTCGCCGACGACGTTGCGCGCGAGCGTCTCCTGCGCGAGCGCGTAGAGGTCAGCGAGCCAGGGCAGGGAGGAGGCACCGACGGTGGTGGTCATCGGGCGATCCTGGCATCGTTGGCCAGGCGACGTCAACGTTGTCATCGCGTCGGCCAGGTTGAGAATCCAAGGCTGCCCTGCGGTCGGGGGACCGCCGCTTGCGGCCTTGGGGGCAACCTTCGACGCGGCATCGCCTGGACGGAGCCGGGCTGGAGTGTCAGATTTCAGCAGTGGACGGATTCACGAGCGACGACGGGACGACCTTGAGCGTCGTTCGATGGGGTCAAGGGCCTCCGGTCGTCGTGGTACCGGGCGGCCCGGGCCGTGACGCGGCTTATCTCGAGGGGCTCGGAGGTCTCGCCGGCGCGGCTGAGCGGTCCGTCGTCGTCCTGGAGCCACGTGGCACCGGCGGATCCCCGGGTTCGTCCGATCCCGCGGCCTACTCGGTGGCCCGTACTGCCGCAGACGTCGAAGCGTTGCGCCGCCATCTGGGCATCGGCCAGATGGAGCTCCTCGCGCACTCGGCGGGGTGCGAGGTCGCGCTCACCTATACCGCACTCCATCCGGAGCGAGTGCGCAGGCTCCTCCTGGTCACGCCCAGTACCCGCAGTCTCGGAATCGAAGAGTCGGAGGAGTCCTTCGAGGACAGGATCCGGCGACGGCGAGCAGAGCCATGGTTCGAGACCGCGCGGGCAGCGCTCGAGGAGACGCAGACCATGGGCGCCTCGACGGAGCGGCGGCTGGCGATGTCTCCCTTCCTCTACGGGCGATGGGACGAGGCCGCCGCCGCACACGCGGCGACGGACGCCTCCCAACGCCATCCCGACGTGGGCGGCGCCTTCTGGAGCAGCCTGCCGGATCCCGCTTCGACACATGCGGCACTGTCGGCATTCACCGGCGCGGTCCGCATTCTCATCGGGGACCTCGACCTCGCGCCGGGGCCCGAGGTCGCGGCCAAGGTCGCGGCGATCTGTGCCGACGTCGCGGTCGCCACTCAGTCGGGAGCAGCCCACTTTCCCTGGGTCGACGACGCCGCGGCCTTCTCGCGCACGATGGCGACCTTCCTGACCGGCCCACCATAGGAGCTGGTCCTGGTGCTCCCTCGGGTCGCGGCGGGCCACGTTCACGGGCGCCCCGTCGTGAGCTCGAGCGGCAAGAGGTCGCGGGGCCGGCGGCGCCTCAGAACCGGACGCGCTCGCGGACGCGGAGCTGAGCCGGGACCACCACGCGCTGCGCCGGCCGCTCCCGGTCGACGAGGCGCTCGAAGAGCAGCGTCGCCCCCACGCGCCCCACCTCGTGCGGGTCGCTGTCGATGACGCTGACGCCGAAGAGCCCGGCGAGCGGGACGTCGTCGAAGCTGAGGATGTCGAGGTCGCTCTGCACGACCCGCTCGACGAGCAGCAGCCCCACGCACAGCCGGTTGTTGTCGGTGAAGACGGCGGTGGGCGGGTCGGGCTGGGCGAGCAGGTCGCGGGCGGCGAGCGTGGCGTCGTCCTCGGTCACGAGCCCGGTGCGGACGAGCGCGGGGTCCACGGCCACCCCTGCGTCGGCGAGCGCCTGCTCGTACCCGCGCCACCGTTCGAGCGCGCCGCTGCCGGATCGCGGGTGGCCGAGGTAGCCGATCCGCCGGTGCCCGCGCGCGAGCAGCATCGCGATGCCTTCGCGGGTGCTCTCGGCGTTCGTCGTGACGACGGCGTCCATCTGCCCCTCGAGCCCGGGCGGCGGGGAGTCGACGAAGACGATGGGGGTCCCGAACGACGCCTCCTGCTCGAGGTACCGCAGGTCCTGGCCGATGGGCGCGATGATCAGCCCGGCCACGCGGTGCGCGAGCAGCGAGCCGATGACGCGGCGCTCGAGGTCGGCGCTGTTCTCCGCGTCGGCGGACAGCACGAGGTGCTGGTGCGCCGCGGCGACGCCGTGGATGCCCCGGATCATGGGCGCGAAGAAGGGGTTGGTGACGTCGCCGAGGGTCACGCCGACCGTGTTCGTGGTCTGGTTCTTGCGCCGCAACCCGGCGGCGACGTCGTCGGGCTGGAACCCGAGTCGCTCCGCCTCGGCGAGCACGAGGGCCCGCGTCTCGTCACCCACGCCGCGCTCGCCGCGGACGGCGCGCGAGACGGTCTTGATGCTCAGCCCGGTGGAGGCTGCGATGTCCCGCAGGCGGGGTCGCCGGGGGGCCTCGGCCGGCTGCTCAACCGCCGCGCGATCGGTCACGGGCTCACCCTACTTTCACAGGTCGGTCCGCACGCCGGGGGCGCGCGGGATGCGGCTTGACCCGTCCGGGTCAACGTTGTCATGCTAGCGGGCGCACCGCCCGACGAGGGGAAACGTCCATGCTCGAAGTCACAGACGACGCCGGGCCCCGCCACGCGCCGTCGTCCCGCGCCGGAACGGGGCTCACCGACGCGACGTGCCGGCTCTACCGCATCGCCGGCATGGCCGCGGGCGAGCTCGCGGACACGCTCCTCGAGCCGTGCGACGTCGAGCTCGGCCCGACGACGCAGCTCACCTACGCCGTCTTCCCCGCCTGGTCCGGGGCGCCCGGCCACGGCGAGGGCTTCGAGGCCACCGCCGTCGCGGTCGACCTCCTGCTCGACGACGGCACCTGGGCCTCCGACGCCGCCGCGGCCAGTGGTGCGGCGGTCCGCGACGAGGCCGGCGACGCCACCACGCCGCAGGCCCAGTACGGCGCGAAGACCCTCGTCGTCGACCAGTGGAACCTCCGGACCGTCGACCTGGCGCCGCTCACGGGCCGCCGCGCGGTCGGGATCCACCTCCGCGCCGTCGGCGTCGACGAGCGCCGGGGACACCGCGGGCTGAGGCGCCGCGTCCCGCACGGCTGGCTCAGCGACGTCCGCCTCGGCCCGCGCGCGCCCGAGCCGAGCGGGCACGAGCGTCTCGTCGACCTCGTCGACACGCGCCGTGGCACCCACTCGTCCGGGGAGTACTCGCGCGGCAACACCATCCCGGCCGTGGCTCGGCCGCAGGGCTTCAACTTCGCGATCCCCGTCACCGACGCCTCGACCTACACCTGGCCGTACCGGTACCACGCCGACAACCGCCCGGACGGGTCGACCCCGCTCCAGGCGCTCGCCGTCTCCCACGCGCCGAGCCCGTGGATCGGCGACCGCTCCGTCGTCCAGGTCATGCCGCTCGTGGACGCGTCCGCTCCCGACGTCGACCGCGCCGCCCGCGAGCTGACCTTCCGCCACGACGACGAGCTCGCCGGACCGCACCGGTACCGCGTCGCGCTCGCGGGCGGCGTCGTCGCGGAGGCGACCGCGACGGACCACGTCGTCGTCCTGCGGTTCACCGTCCCGCCGGGCGGGGGCGTCGTCCTCGACCAGCCCGACGACCGCGGCGCCGTCGAGATCACGCCGGACGGCCCGGTCCACGCGCGCGGCTGGACCGACGGCATGCGGCCCGGGCTCGAGGCGAACGCGCCCCGCATGTACTTCGTCGTCCGCGTCGACGACGGCGTCGCCGGGCACCGCGAGGCTGCCATCCCGGACCGCCCGCACGTCTCCGCGGTCCTCGCGACGCCGCCCGGCCCGGAGGGGACCGTGACCGTCCGGGTCGCGACGTCGTTCGTGAGCCTCGAACAGGCGGAACGCTCGCTCGACCTGGAGGCGCCGTCGTCGACGACGTTCAACGAGCTCGTCGAGGAGTCCGCGGCGCGGTGGGACGCGCTCCTCGGCCGCGTGACCGTGGACGAGCCGGACCGGCGCCGGCACAGCGAGTTCGTCTCCAGCCTCTACCGGTTGTTCCTCTACCCGAACGACGCGAGCGAGAACGCCGGCACGGCCGAGCAACCCCGGTGGGTCCACGCGGACACGTCGACGCCGCCCCCACGCCCGCACGGCCCGACGACGACCGGGTGCGACGTCCGCGAGGGCAGGTCGAGCGTCAACCACGGGTTCTGGGACACCTACCGGACCTGCTGGCCCGCGTACGCGCTGCTCGCGCCCGAGCTCGCGGCCGACCTGCTCGACGGGTTCGTCGAGCACTACCGCGCGAGCGGGTGGATCGACCGGTGGTCGGCGCCCGGGCCCGTCGACTCGATGGTCGGGACGAGCAGCGACCTCGTCGTCGCGGACGCGCTCGCGGCCGGCGTGCCCGTCCGTGACGTCCTGACGGCGTACGACTCGGGACTGCGCAACGCCACGACCGTCAGCCCCGAGCACCGGGTCGGCCGGGCCGACAGCACCCGCGCGATCTTCACGGGCTACGTCTCGACGGCGACCCACGAGGGCCTGTCGTGGACCCTCGAAGGCGCGCTCACCGACTACGGGCTCGCGGTCACGTCGGCGTGGCTGCTCGAGCACCTGCCGGACGACCACCCGCGCCGCGAGGAGCTGCGCGCCAACGAGGTCTACTTCCGGGCCAAGGCGCTGCGCTACGCGACGCTGTTCTCGCCCGACGCCGGGTTCTTCGTGGGGCGCGACGACCGCGGCCGGTTCCGGCCCCTGCGGACCTTCGATCCGCGCGTCTGGGGCGGCGACTACACCGAGACGAACGCGTGGGGCATGGCGTTCTCGGTGCCGCACGACGGCCACGGGCTCGCGGCGCTCTACGGCGGCCCGGACGCGCTCGAGGCCAAGCTCGACGCGTCCTTCACGACCGAGGAGACGGGCGACGCGAGCCTCGCCGGGACCTACGGCACCGTGATCCACGAGATGACGGAGGCGCGGAACGTCCGACGCGGCATGTTCGCGCTCTCGAACCAGCCGGCCCACCACGCGCCGTTCATGTACGCGTTCACGGGCGCGCCCTGGAAGACGCAGGAGATCGTCCGGGACAGCCTGCGGCGGCTCTTCCTGGGCTCGGAGATCGGCCAGGGCTATCCGGGCGACGAGGACAACGGCGAGATGTCGGCCTGGTACGTCTTCGGCACGATCGGGCTCTACCCGCTGCTGCCGGGGAGTGGGGAGCTCGTCCTGACCGCGCCCGCGGTGGCCCGCGCGACGCTCGACCTCGGCGGCGGGCGTGAGACCACGATCGTGGCCCACGACCTCAGCGCCGAGAACGTGTACATCCGTTCCGTCACCGTGGACGGGCAGCCGTGGGAGCGGCTGACCGTCCCCGTCGCGACCGTCCGCGCCGGGGCGCGGATCGAGATCACGCTCGGGTCCGAGCCGTCGGGGTGGGGCACCGGCTCCGACGCGGCGCCGTTCTCGCTCACGCCGCGCGGGTCCGCGCCCGCCGTCCTCGTGGACCGCGCGGACCCGGCCGGCGTGCGGGAGCACGCCCGCTCGTCCGTGGGCGACCCGGCACTCGTCTTCGACGACCGCTCCGACGCCGGGCTGGTCCTGCGGCCAGGCGACTGGGTCGGCTACGAGCTCGCCGCCGACGCGTCCGTGGGCCTGTACACCGTGAGCCTGGGCGAGCCGGCGGACGGCGTGTCGTGGGTCGTGGAGCGCTCCGACGGCGACGCGTGGGTCGAGCTCGACCGGCGGGACGGCGTCCGGTTCGTCTGGCCGCGGCAGACCCGGGCGTTCCTGCTCGGGGAGCCGTGCGCGCCCGGACGGACCCGCCTGCGCGTGGCCGAGGGCACGCTCGACCTGCGGCAGCTCGAGCTCCTCGGGGGGATCGAGCCGGGCGGGACGGCGCGACCGCTCAGTCGCGGTCGTTCGGCATGATGATCCACAGGATCACGTAGACCAGCACCTGCGGCCCGGGCAGCAGCACCGACGCGACGGCGATCCACCGGACGAGGGTGGGGCTCAGGCCGAACCGTCGGGCGAGCCCGGCGCAGACGCCGGCAATCATGCGGCCGGAGCGCGGCCGCGACAGCGACGGGGTGGTGGGGGCAGCTGTCGTGCTCATGCTTCGACCGTAGGCGTGCGGGTCGGTCTCGGACCATCGGGGAGACCCCCGAACCGACCCGGGCCCCACCCCGACGCGCTCATCCGGCGAGTGCGAGGATCCCGCCGACGAGCAGCGCGACCACCTTGACGCTCTCCGTCCCGACGTACCAGAGGTGCGCGTGCGACCGCGGCCCCTCGTAACCGGCGAGGACGGCGTCGGACCGCTTGTTGAGGCGTGGCCGGACCAGCACGAGCTGCGCCACGAGCACGACGACCGCCACGGCGAGCGCGACGGTCGCGCCGGTGCCGGGCGCGTCGACGAGCAGCGCCACGACGATCCCGGCCGCGAGCACGGCCTCGACGGCGTTGAGCGCCTTGAACACGCGGCGGCCGATCCCCAGCCCGATGGGCAGCGTCACGCCGGGCGCCCCGAACTTCAGGGGTGCCTCGAGGAACGAGATCGCGAGCACCATGCCGAGCCAGACGAACGTCAGGGCGGCGGTGACGGCGACGGCGGCGCTGGTCACAGGGCGTTCCCTTCGCGGGTGAGGTGGGCGACGCAGAGGTCGGGCTGGACGAAGGGCTCGAGCGACTCGGCGCGCACCGGTGCCCCCCACGCCTCGAGCGTGCCGCGCATGAGGCCGAGGTGGACGCCGCAGACGACGGCCCGGTCGTCGGCGAGCTCGAGGAACGGACAGCTGCGCAGGCCGAGGGTGACCTCGCGGGGGTCCGTGCCGTCGTCGGGCTTCGCGCCGTCCGTGAGGGTCTCGGGGGCGAAACCGAGGTCGTCGAGGAGGCCGACGAGGCCGGCGACGGGACCGGCGTCGGGCGGGGTGGTGCGCCCGGCCTGCGCGCGTCCCCAGGCCTCGCCCGCGCCGACGGCGGCACGCCCGGGCTGCGGTCCGCGCGCGACGTGCGCGACGAGCGCCCCTGCGAGGACCTCGTAGTGCCGGGGTGCGTGGCGGTCCATGCCCGGCCGCACACGGAACGCGAGCGGCGGGCGCCCCGGGCCGACGGCGGCGACGGTGGTCCGCTCGACCGTGCCGTCCGCGGCGAGCGCCTCGAGGTGGAACCGCGCGGTGTTGGGGTGGACGCCGAGGGTGGTCGCGACGTCGGCGATGGTCAGCGGGCGCCCGGCGTCGCGCAGCACCCGCAGGACGGCGTCGCGGCGGAGCCCGGAACGGGTCGCCGGTGCGGGGGTCACGACGCGCCCTCGGCGGCGTCGCCCTGCGGTGGGACGCTCGTCACGAGCGGCGTGTCAGACGGGATGACGCCCAGCTTCGCGGCGCCCCCCGGCGAGCCGAGCGGCGCGTCGAGCCCGGGGAGCGGGAGCGCGAAGAACGCGGCGTTGTCCTGGAGGTAGTCCAGCAGGTCGGTGGGGAGGTCGTCCTCGTAGTAGATCGCCTCGACCGGGCAGACGGGCTCGCAGGCGCCGCAGTCGACGCACTCGTCGGGGTGGATGTAGAGCGAGCGGTTGCCCTCGTAGATGCAGTCCACGGGGCACTCGTCGACGCAGGCGCGGTCCTTGACGTCCACGCAGGGCTGGCCGATCACGTACGTCATGCCAGCGAGTTTCGCACAGGTTGGACTTGTAGAAAAGCCGTTGGCGGGGTCAGGATGTGGCCATGACCGACACCCCCGCCGAGACCGTCGGCTCCGAGCCCGCCGAGCTGCTCGACGTCCGCGGCATGCGCAAGCCCGACAAGCACCCCACGATCTTCGCGGCGTTCCGCGACCTGCCCGTGGGCGGCTCGTTCGTCCTGGTCAACGACCACGACCCGGTCCACCTCCACGACGAGTTCGAGGCCGAGCTCCCCGGCACCTACAGCTGGGAGTACGTGAACAAGGAGGTCCGCGACTTCCGGATCCGCATCGGCCGGGTCACGTCCATGGCCCTCCCGCGCGTCGTCACCAGCACCACCGGCCCCCTCGCGGACGACGGCGCCACCGCTCCGTCCGCGGGCGGGGCCGTGTGGTCACTCCGGCTGCGTGAGCGCGACCTCGACTCGAACGTCGTCGTGCTCCCGGCCCACGGCGAGATCGGCCGGCACGCCGGTCCCGACGTGGACGTGATGTTCCACGTGCTCGACGGCGCCGCGACCATCGAGACCGAGGCCGGCGACGTCGCGGTCGCCCCCGGGGACGTCGTGTGGCTCCCGAAGCGGTCGGAGCGGCGGATCGTCGCCGGGCCCGACGGCGTCCGCTACCTGACGGTCCACAAGCACCGCGAGGGGTTGGTGCTCACCGCGCGCACGCCTGTCTGACGGCGGACCCAGCGCCCGTGGTCCGGTGCGCAGGCGGGTGCGCCGAAGTACCCCGGATGCCGGGGTACTTCGCGAGGTATGCCGGATGCCGGGGTACTTCGCGGGGAGGGCTCACCACCCGCCGGGCTCGAGGATCTTCCGGATCCGCTTCTCGCTGACGGGCCCGTCGGTGCCGAGCTGCTGCGCGAACAGCGACACCCGCAGCTCCTCGACGAGCCACCGCACCTCGGCGAGCTCGGCCGCGCGCGCGGGGTCGGGGCGTCCGGCCGCGTACGCGGCGAGCGCCCGCTCGTACGCCTGCTGGACGTCGTGGACGCGCCACGCGAGCTCGGCGTCCCGGTTCGGGTTCCCTTGAGCCTTGTCCAACCGGTACGACGCCGCCCGCACGTACCGGACGAGATGTGGCAGGCGCCGCGGCGGGGTCTGGGACACGAACCCGTCGTGCACGAGCCCGGCCATCTGGTCGCGCAGGTCGGTGAGGGTGTTGAGCAGGGCCATCGACGTCCCGGCGCGGATCTCGCCGTCGAGGTTCCGTGCCGCGGTGAGCACGGCCACGACGTGCCCGACGACGCGGAACACCTCGTCCTCGAGCTCGTCCCGCAGGCGGTCGCGCACCTGGGCGTAGGCGGCGGCGTCCCGGACGTCCGCGGCATCCGGCACGAGCGCGTTCACCGCGGCGAGCTGCACGTCCGCGACCAGCGCGTCCGTGTTCCGGTACGGGCTCGCGGCCAGGGTCAGCGCCTGCGTCCCGGTCCACCGGCTCGTCACGCGCGGGGTCGCGAGCCCGACCTCCTGCAGCAGCAGCCGCCGCACGCCGCGGGCATGCTCGGCAGCCTGGCTCGCGGCGTTCCCGAGCACCCGCAGCGCGACGACCGGCCTTCCCTTGGCGTCCTGCTCCTCGACGAGCGCGGGATACCCGCGCACGACGGTCCCGGCCCCGACCCGCGTCTCGACGACGGCGGGCAACACCCCGCCGTCGGTCCCTCCAAGATCAGCAGCCCACCCGGACACGACAGCAACTTCGCGAACGAGCACCGAAGCACCGTCCGAAGCGCCCCCCTCCTGCTGCGCCGCACCAGCGCCGGACCCGACGCCGGCCGGAACGCCACCTGAGGACCCGACGGTACGGCCGTCGTCGGACGCGCCAAGCGGAGAAGCGGACGACCCGGAAGAGGAGGGGGAGGCTGCGCCCGAGGAAGCGAAGGCCGTGGTGGGGCTGGCGGGAGCACCCCGAGGAACGAGGGGTGCGGATGGTAGGCCGAGCGAGTCGGGCGCAGCCTCCCCCTCCGGACCTGAGCGAGCAGCCTCCGCAGCGGCAGCCTCCAGCGCGGCGCGCACAGCCGTCCGCACAGCCGCCTCCGCGCGCGACGCCAGACGGCGCTGCAGCCCCAGCAGGTCCTTCCCTTCGCCGAGCACCGTCGCCACCCCGCGCTCCGGCTCGGACACGACGCGATAGGTGACGCGCAGGTGCGCGGGCAGCCGCTCGGGGACGCCGGGCCAGGCGTCGTCGGGGATGTCGACGTCGCGCAGGTCGCGGACGGCGCGCGTGAACGCGACGCGGAAGGGTTCGGCCATGTCGCCGGCGCGCGCCATGTCGTCCCAGGAGGGCGTGTTGGCGCGCAGCCAGGCGGCGACGTCGCGGCCGACGTCGGGCGCGGGGACGAGCTGGACGCGCACGGGCTTCGGCAGGGCGCGGATGGTGGCGACGGTGAGCTCGTCGAGGAGGCCGGGGACCATCCAGTCGAACCCGTCCGGGCTGACGCGGGGCAGGATGGAGATGGGCACGTGGACGGTGACGCCGTCGGCGTCGGTGCCGGGGGAGAACTGGTAGGTGAGGGGGAGCTCGAGCTCGCCCTGCGGCCAGCGCTCGGGGAAGAGGGACGTGTCGATCTCGTCGGCGGTGGGGACGAGGAGGTCGAGGGTGAACGTGAGGAGGTCGGGGTCGCGGCGGCGGGCGCCCTTCCACCACTGGTCGAAGTGCCGCGCGGACACCACGTCGTCGGGGATGCGGGCGTCGTAGAACTCGAACAGGACGTCGTCGTCGACGACGAGCCCCCGCTGCCGCGAGCGTGCCGCGAGCTCCTCGGCCTCCTCGAGGATGCGCTGGTTCTCGGCCCAGAACCGGTGGTGGGTGGTCCACTGCCCCTCGACGAGCGCGTGCCGCACGAACATCTCCCGCGCGGCCTCCGGGTCGACGCGTGAGTAGAGGACCTGGCGGTCCGCGACGATCGGCACCCCGAACAGCAGCACCTTCTCCCGGACCGTCGCCGCACCCCGCTTCGAGGACCACGACGGCTCCGAGTACGTGCGCTTCACGAGGTGTGCGCCGACCTCCTCCGCCCAGTCCGGCTGGATGCGGGCCACGTCACGGGCCCAGAGGCGGCTCGTCTCGACGAGCTCCCCCGCCATCACGAACGCCGGCGGCTTCTTGTTCAGCGGAGAGCCCGGGAAGATCGCGAATCGGATACCCCGCGCGCCCAGGTACTCGTTGCGCGCCTGGCGGGCCATGCGCTTGAGCTGTGCCGCGTCGCGGCCCGTGCGCGCGGACGCCTTGATCTCCGCCGTCTGCTGCATCCCCACCTGCGACAGGAGGCCGGCGAGGAGCGCCTTGTGGATGGTGTCGCCGTCCCAGGCGCGCTTGTAGGGGTCGGTCGTCGAGGTCGACGGGGTGCTTCCGGCGGCGGGGCTGGGCGGGGCTGCGTCCGACGTGCTCGGCCTACCATCCGCACCCCTCGTTCCTCGGGGTGCTCCCGCCAGGCCCGCCACGGCCTTCGCATCGTCGGGCGCAGCCCCGCCCAGCCCGGCCGCCTCGGGCGTTGCGCTCGCCTTCGCCTTCGCGCCCGCGTTCGCGCCGGTGGTCGCCGACGGTGACGCTGCGTTCGCCGAGGGTGACGCTGCGTTCGCCGAGGGTGACGCGCCGTTCGCCGAGGGTGACGCTGCGTGCGCCGACGGTGACGTGCCGTGCGCGCGGGCCGGGTCGCCCCAGCGGATCCCGAGCGGCTTCGAGGTGTCGCGGAGCTGCGTGACGAGGTCCTGCCACTCGCGGATGCGCAGGAAGTTCAGGTACTCGGAGCGGACCCGGCGGCGGAACTGGCTGCCCGACAGGTCGTGCTGGAGCTCGCGCGCGTACGTCCACAGGTTGAGGAACGTGAGGAAGTCGGACGTCGGGTCCTGGAAGCGCGCGTGCAGCTGGTCGGCTTGGGGGCGCTCCTCGGTCGGGCGCTCGCGCGGGTCCTGGATGGACAGGGCCGCGGCGATGATCGTGACCTCGCGGGCGACGCCGCGGCGCGCCCCCTCGACGATCATGCGGGCCAGGCGCGGGTCCATCGGGAGCTGCGCGAGCTGGCGCCCGACGTCGGTCAGCCGGGTCGAGCCGGCGCGGTCCGCGGTCTCGTCGGCCGCCGTCGTCTCGAGCGCGCCCAGCTCGGTGAGGAGCTGCACGCCGTCGCGGATGGCGCGCGTGTCCGGCTGGTCGACGAACGGGAACCGGGCGACGTCGTCGGGCGTGGAGACCACACCCACCGAGATCATTTGGAGGATCACGGACGCGAGCGACGTGCGCAGGATCTCCGGCTCGGTGAACGGCGGGCGCGCGTCGAAGTCGTCCTCGGAGTAGAGGCGGATCGCGACGCCGTCGGACACGCGCCCGCAGCGCCCGGAGCGCTGGTTGGCGCTCGCCTGGCTGATCGGCTCGATCGGCAGGCGCTGCACCTTGGAGGCTCGCGAGTACCGGGAGATGCGGGCCGTGCCCGGGTCGACGACGTACCGGATGCCGGGGACGGTCAGCGAGGTCTCGGCGACGTTCGTCGCGAGGACGATGCGCCGCCCGGGGTGCGACGCGAACACGCGGTGCTGCTCGGCCGCGGACAGCCGCGCGAACAGCGGCAGGATCTCGACGTAGCCGGGCTGGCGGGCGTCGTGCGTGCGGTCGCCGAAGTGGCCGGTGAGGGCGTCGGCGGCGTCGCGGATCTCCCGCTCGCCCGACAGGAACACCAGGATGTCGCCCGGCCCCGGGTCGTGGCGCGTGCGGTCGTGGGCGATGAGCTCGTCGACCGCGTCGACGATGCCCGTGACGAGGTCGCGGTCCTCCCGCTTCTTGCCGTCGGCGGTCGCGTCGCCCGTGAGCGGCCGGTACCGCAGCTCGACGGGGTACGTGCGACCCGAGACCTCGATCACGGGCGCGGGCGCGTCGTCGGACCCGAAGTGCTTCGCGAACCGCTCGGAGTCGATCGTCGCGGACGTGATGACGAGCTTGAGGTCGGGCCGCTGCGGCAGCAGCCGCGACAGGTACCCGAGCAGGAAGTCGATGTTGAGCGACCGCTCGTGCGCCTCGTCGACGACGATCGTGTCGTACGCGAGGAGCTGCGGGTCCCGCTGGATCGCGGCGAGGAGGATGCCGTCCGTCATGACCTTGACGAGCGTCCCGTCCGACGACTCGTCCGTGAACCGCACCTGGTAGCCGACGGTCTCGCCGAGGGGCGTCCCGATCTCCTCGGCGATGCGCTCCGCGACGCTCCGGGCCGCCAGGCGACGCGGCTGCGTGTGCGCGATCTGCCCGGCCCGCCCGCGGCCCAGGTCGAGCAGGATCTTGGGGAGCTGCGTCGTCTTCCCGGAGCCCGTCTCGCCCGCGACGATCACGACCTGATGGTCCCGGATCGCCTCCGCGATCTCGTCGCGGTGCGCGCTCACCGGCAGCTGCTCGGGGTAGGTGATAGGCGGCACGACGACGGCCTCACGCCGCGCGCGCATGCGCTCCAGGTGGGCGGTGCTCACCCGGGGCGTCGAGGGTCGGTCACCACGCGGACCGTTCCCGCGGCGGCGGTTTCCGCGCCTCGAGCGCCCACCCGAGCGTCGGCCCCCGTCGGGGCGCGCGTCGCCCGGGTGCGCGTCGCCGCCGGCGTCAGGGCGCGCGGGACGGCGCTGCCCTGAGTCGGGCGTCGGGGTGCGGGGTTCGGTGCTCACGGGCTTCCATTCTCGCAAGTCGTGGCAACTTCATTCGTCGACGACGAGGCTGCTAGCATTGCTGTCAATGCCGACACGGAGGAAGGTGCAGACATGTCGACCATCACCGTCCGAGGGCTCGGCGACGACGTGAAGCAGAAGATCCGGGTCCGCGCGGCCGCCCACGGGCGCTCGATGGAGGCCGAGGTACGGGAGATCCTCACCGAGGCGGTCTCCGTTCCCAGTCCGATGGAACGCAAGCTCGGGACGTGGCTCGTCGAACAGCTCGGCGGCTTGGGCGGCGACGACTTCGACGCTCTCGTTCTCCGGCGCGATGACAAGCCGCGGTACGCCGAGTTCGGGGACGGCGAGTGATCGCTCTCGACACCCACGTGGTGTCCGAGCTGATGAGGCCGCGGCCGGAGCTGCGCGTCGTCGCCTGGGCGGACGGACTCGACCCCACCCAGGTGGGGCTGCCGTCCGTCGTGATCGGAGAGCTCCGCTACGGCGTCGAACGGCTGCCACCCGGGCGGCGGCGTGATGAGTTGCGGCGTCGGCTGAGCGGGCTGCTGACCGGCCCGCTCGCAGTTCCGGTGCTGGCGTACGACGCGCCCGCGGCCGAGCGGTACGCCCTGCTCGTCGTGGCGCGCGAGCTGTCCGGCCATCCGATCTCATTCTCGGACGGCCAGATTGCCGCGATCTGCCTCGCGAACGACGCCGTGCTCGCCACACGGAACACCAAGGACTTCACGGACACCGGTGTCCGTGTGGTGAATCCCTGGGTGTCAGCACCGTCGCGGCCCGGTTGAGGAGTCGGGACCGCAGCGGTGGCCCCACGGTCCGGGAGATCCTTGACGTCGTCGAAGGTGGGCGCAGGTCGTCGGCGACGCCTCGGCCATGGTCGAGGCCCTCGTCGGGCGCAGCATCTGGCCGCTGCGACACCAGTTCGGCGCGTTCGATGCTCGACACGGCCACCGAGCAGAGCCAGGAGCTCGTCGTCGGGCAGACGCAGCGTCCCGTAGGAGAACGGCAGCTCGGTCACGGCCCGACCCTAGGGTGGCGTCCCGGCGTCCGCGCGGCCGCCTTGTGGCAGGCTCGGCCCATGGGACTGTTCCGCCGCAAGCGTGAGCCCTTCCTCACAGCTTCCCCCGACGCCCCGGTGCCTGGCATGTCCGACCTGCACGAGACCGCGGTGGCGGCCGTGCCCGCGCCGTCCGACGTGACGGTCACGTCCACGGTGCCGCCCGAGCCGGGCGCCGCCCCCGCACCGACCGTGCCCTTCTCGTTCACGATCGCCGACGCGTTCTCCATCACCGGCCGAGGGACCGTCGTCACCGGGACAGTCGACGCCGGCACCGTCCACCGGGACGACTGCGTCGACCTCGTCCGCGACGGCCGCCCCTACCGGACGGGCGTCGGCGTCGCCGGGATCGAGACGAAGCGCAAGCGGGTCGACGAGGCGAGCGGCGGCACGGTCGGCCTGCTCCTCAAGGACGTGCCCCGCGACGCCGTCGAGCGCGGCGACGTCATCCGCGCGGCCGCCTGAGCGCGCGATGAACAAGTCACGCCTCGAGGCGTTCAGCGACGGCGTCCTCGCGATCATCATCACGATCATGGTCCTCGAGCTGCGCGTGCCCGAGGAGTCGACGTGGGCGGCGCTGCGGCACGTCGCGCCCACGTTCCTCACGTACCTGCTGTCGTTCGTGTACGTGGGGATCTACTGGAACAACCACCACCACATGCTCCAGCTCGCGTCGAAGGTCAACGGGACGGTGCTCTGGGCGAACCTGCACCTGCTCTTCTGGCTCTCCCTCTTCCCGTTCACGACGTCGTGGATGGACGAGACGGGTTTCGACCCGGTCCCGACGGCGGTCTACGGCTTCGACCTGCTCTTCGCGGCTGTGGCGTACTTCCTGCTGCAGCGCACCCTCATCAGGGGTCAGGGCGTCGACGGGCCGCTCGCCCGTGCGATCGGGCGCGACTGGAAGGGCAAGCTCTCGCCGGTGCTCTACCTCGTGGGCATCGCGGCGTCCTTCTGGCAGCCGTTGGTCGGCGTGGGGATGTTCGTGGTGGCGGCCCTCATCTGGCTCGTTCCGGACCGCCGCGTCGAGCGGTTCGTCGCCGAGCACGGCACCGCGGGCCGCTGAGCCACCGCCGGCGCGCGCTGGGTCCTACTCCGCGGCGAGGAGCTCGCGGACGCGCGGTGCGACCTCGTTCCCGTAGAGCTCGATGGACCGCAGGAGCGTCTCGTGCGGGAGCGTCCCGGTCGAGTACTTGAGGTCGAAGCGGGTGGCGCCCAGCCGGTCGACGGTGTCCGCGATCTTCTGCGCGACGGTCTCGGGCGACCCGACGTACAGGGACCCGTCGGGGCCGGCGTCGTGCTCGAAGCGGGCCCGCGAGTACGGCGGCCAGCCGCGCTCGGCGCCGATGCGGTTGTTCATGGCCTCGAAGTGCTCGTAGATCTCGTCGCGCGCCTGCTCGTCGGTCTCGGCGACGTGCCCGGGGGAGTGGATGCCGATCCGGCCCGGCCCGCCGCCGGGTGCGGACGACCACCCGAACTCCCCGAGCGCGCGCCAGTACAGGTCGACGTAGGGGCGGAACCGGGCGGGCTCGCCGCCGATGATCGCGAGCATCATGGGCAGGCCGTAGCGGGCCGTCCGCACGACGGACTCGGGTGACCCCCCGACGCCGATCCACGTCGTCAGCGACCCGCGCTCGGTCTTCGGGTAGACGTGCTGGTTCTTGAGCGAGCTGCGCTTGCTCCCCGCCCACGACACGGCCTTCTCGGTGCGGAGCGCGTCGAACAGCTCGAGCTTCTCCTCGAAGAGGTCCTCGTACTCCGTGAGGTCGTAGCCGAAAAGCGGGAACGACTCGACGAACGACCCCCGCCCGAGGATGACCTCGGCCCGCCCGCCGGACACGCCGTCGAGGGTCGCGAACCGCTCGTAGACGCGCACCGGGTCGTCGGACGACAGCACGGTCACCGCGGAGCCGAGCCGGATCCGCTCGGTGCGCCCGGCGATCGCCGCCAGCACGACCTCCGGCGCCGAGACCGCGAAGTCCGCCCGGTGGTGCTCGCCGACCCCGAAGAAGTCGAGCCCGACCCGCTCGGCGAGGACGGCCTCCTCGACGACGTCGCGGATCACCTGGCCCGCGGGCTTCGGTGTGCCGTCCGGCAGGGCGGTGACGTCTCCGAACGTGTCGAGACCGAGCTCCAGCGTCATGCCTGCCTCAACTCCACGGGTGTTCGGGCTGTTCCGGTGCCGACGGACCCCTGGGGGTCGTGCCGCGCGGGCGCGTACACGCGCAGGGCGGCGGGCTCGAGGGCGAGCCGCAGCCGCACCGACGACGCCCCGTCCCGTCCCACGACGAGCGTCTCCCCGTCGTGCGCGACGGTCGTCCCGCCCGGCACGACGAGCTCGACCTCCTCGAGCTCGTCCGCCGCCGTCGCGAGCCAGCCCCGGGTCCGCGGGACCCGTGCGGCGAGCCGCGACCCGACGCCGTCGAGCGCCGTGCGGACGAGGACGCGGGTCCGGCTGGGCCGACGCTCGGCGAGCGCCGACCGGACGTCGAGGATGCCGTCGTCGAGGCGGGTGCGCTCGACGGGCGCGGGGCCGCGCGGCGCGTACCGGTCGATCCCGGCGAACAGCGACCAGACGTCGCGCTCGCCGGACGGCCCCCGGACGGGCAGCGGTTCCGCTCCCGGCAGCGTCTGCGCGGCCGCGACGACGGCCGCCGCCCACTTGCCGAGCCGCGGCTCGAGCCGCTCGCGCCGTTCGACGAGCGTCGGGTAGGCCCCGAGGGCGAACGTGTTGAGGACGGTGCGGGTGACCGGCTCCTCGCCGGGCGCGTGCACCTCGAGCTCCCCGACGTCGACGAGGACGCCCGTGCCCGAGCGGACCGCGTCCGCGACCAGGGCGACGGGGTCGTCGACGTCGCGGCCGTCGAGGTGCAGCGCCTTGGCGAAGTGGTTGAGGGTGCCGCCGGGGAACACGACCAGCGGGGCGTCGTGCGCCCGCGCGCCCGCCGCGACGGACCCGACGGTGCCGTCGCCCCCGGACACGCCGACGGCGCGCGCGCCCCCGGCCACGGCGTCCGCGACGAGCGCGGCGACGTCGTCGTCCTCCGCCAGGACGTGGACCCGTGCCGCCGGGAGGGCGGCCCGGATCGCGTCGGTGGGGTCGGCGCCGTCCGGCCCGGACGCGGGGTTCACGACGACGAACAGCCCGGACCCGTCCGCCAGCGGGGGCAGGTCGGCCGCGGGCGCGGGCGGTGGTGGCGGGCGCCGCCGCACGGGCCGGGGGACCACGAGCCTGCCGACGGCGGCCGCGGCGGCGCCGATCGCGACCCCGCCCACGACGTCCGAGAACCAGTGCGCCCCCACGTGCATCCGCGAGTACGCGACGCCGGCCGCGACCGGCGCGAGCACGGCGCCCGCGGCCGGCCACTCGGTCGCGACGCCGAGCGTGAACGCCGCCGCGGACGCGCTGTGCCCCGACGGGAACGACCCGGACGCGGGCGAGTCGGCCAGCCGGCGCAGGACGTCGAGGCCCGACGCCGCGGGGCGCTCGCCACCCAGCAGCGGCTTGGCCACGAGGTTCGCCACGGCGCTCGCGGCGAGCAGGGTGGCCGCGCCGCGGACGGCGGCCCGGCGGCCGCGCGAACCGCAGCACGCGAGGCCGCCCGCCGCGCCCGCCCAGAGCACGGAGTGGTCGGCGAGCCGGCTCACCGCGCGCAGCGAGGCGTCGGCGGCGCGCCCGAGCCGCAGCGTGTCGGTGCGCACGGCGACGGCGCGGTCGAGGCGAGCCAGGGCGGGCCAGCGGTCGTGCGGGGCGAAGGGGCCGTGGCGCCCGCGCGCGCCGATCGCGAGCCGGGCACGGACCCAGGCGCGGCGGACCAGAGCGCCGCCGGGCTCGAGAGGGGTCGCGGTCGAGGTCACGGGTCCGACGCTACGCACGACGCCGGGTCCCCGCGCGCCCTCGGTGCCCGTGGCCTCTCGGAGGTGGCGGCTCAGGACTTGCCGAGGCGCAGGGCGTCGAGGTGGGCGAGGAGCGCGGTGAGGGAGTCGCCGACCGTCCCGCTCCCGACCTTGCCCCGCACGTGCCGCACCTGGGCGGCGGCCGCCTCGAGGGCGATCTGCGCGTCGGAGAGGGCGACGGCGGCGCGCGCCTCGTCGGTGGCGTCCGCGACATCCTCCGCTGCCCCGGCGAGCGCCTCCTCCGCGGAGATCGTCGCGGCCCTCGCGGACTCGACCGCGTCGGCGACCTCGTTGGCGAGCGCGCCCGAGAGGGCGTCGATCTCGCCGTCGACGCGCGCGAGGTCGACGTCGAGGGCGGCGGTCTGGGTGCGGGCGTCGTGCAGAGCCGAGGCGAGGGCTTCGTGGCCGCCGCCGAGGAAGAGGAGGGCCGCCACCGCGAGGAGGCCGGCGGCCGCATAGCGCGCCGCGAGGGACGTCGTGGCCGCGTCCTCGCGCCACGACGCCGGGCCCGAGGTCAGCGGCGACGTCACGGAACCAGTCTGCCGTGCTTTCCTGCGAGAAGACAGAGAGAAAACAGAGTATGGGTTACAAACTCGTGGAGGTTCGGTGGAGGGCAGTGCGAGAGTGGTTCTGTGAGCGCTCCTGACCCCACCCGCTTCCTCGTCCGTGGTCGCCTCGAGCGGCTGCCGCGGCGCGCCGCCGACCGCGACCTGCTGTTCGCGTACGTGGCCACGCGGGTCCTCGTGCTCGACGACCCGATCACCGAGCGTGAGCTCACCGACCGGCTCGCGACGTTCGTCGACGACCCGGTCGGCGTCCGGCGCGACCTCGTCGACCGCGGCCTCGTGACCCGCACCCGCGACGGCGCGACCTACTGGCGGACCGTGGTCACTGTCTTCGACGAGCTCGGCGGCGGCACGGGGACCGGCGAGGTCAGCCCACCGTCTTCGTGATCGACGTGGCGAGGCTGTCGAGCTGCTTCTCGACGTCGTCGATCGTCGCGCGCGCCTGGCTCGCCGTGGGGAGCGCGTCCTTGAGCGTCTCGAGCTTCCCGCGGGCGTCCTCGAGGCCCTGGTAGGCGTCCTCGAGGCGCTGGCGCGCCGACGCCGACAGCGTCGAAGAGGACCGCTGGGCGTCGTCGAGCGCGGTGCGGGCCTCGTCCGCGGCGCCCTGCGCCTGCCGCAGCGCCGCGTTGCCCTGGCTCTTCATCGAGCCGAGCTGGTCCGAGAGGCGGTGCACGTCCGACGCGATCTGCTCCGTCTGCTCGCTCGCGTCCTGCACGAGCTGGCGGACGGCGTCCGTGTCGACCGTGCCGTTCGAGCTGCACGCCGCCAGCGGTGCCAGGAGCCCGAGCGCGACGACGACGCCCCCGACCGCCCGCACGCGCCCCGCGGTCCGGCGCCCGCGGCGGACCGCGGGGCGCGTCGTCGCGGGGGCGGGGGCGGGGGCGTACGGAAGGGCGTCGAGATCGGAGGGCATGGAACCATGCTCCCGCACCCACCTGAGAACGCTGTGACCTTTTTGTGCGGGGCGACTTTGTGCGGCGACGCCCGCGGAAGCGGCGACGCCCAGCCCCGCCGGCTGCGGAGGCTCGCGGAGCGCACGGCACGCGAGCGTCGCTGAAGCGCACACTGGAGACGTGACCACCACCGCCGTCTGCCCCGCCGTCACCGGCCTCAGCATCGCCGACGCCGCCGCCGCGACCGGGCTCACCGTCCACACGCTGCGCTACTACGAGCGCGACGGGCTCATGCTCGACCCGGTCGACCGGGCGCCGTCGGGCCACCGCCGATACTCCGCGGCGGACCTGTCCTGGATCGTCATGCTCACGCGGCTCCGGGCCACGGGCATGGGCATCGCGGAGGTGCGCGAGTACGCCGAGCTGTGCCGCGCGGGCGAGGGCAACGAGGACGCGCGCCTGATGCTGCTGCGCGCTCACCGGGACCGCGTCCTCGCCGACCTCGAGGCGACGCGCGAGCACCTGCGCGCGATCGACACGAAGATCGGGCTCTACGAGGAGCGGCTCGTGTGCCTCGACCTGGAGGGCCGGGGTTGACCTCGAGCGCGCTCGAAGGACCAGGCTCGGTCTCATGACCCACGAGACCACCACCTCCGCCCTCCCGTCCCGCGTCCTCGGCACCGGCGACGCCGCCCTCCGCGTCTCGGCCCTCGGCCTCGGCTGCATGGGCATGTCCGCGTTCTACGGCGCGTCGTCGGGCGCGGGCTCGACGACGGACGCCGAGTCCGTCCGCACGATCCACCGCGCGCTCGAGCTCGGCGTCCGGTTCTTCGACACCGCCGACATGTACGGCCCGCACACCAACGAGGAGCTGCTCGGCCGCGCGCTGCGCAGCTCCGGCGTGGACCGGGACGACGTCGTCGTCGCGACGAAGTTCGGCATCAAGGTGACCGGGTCGCGGCCCGTCGACCGCGGTGTCGACGGGAGCCCCGACTACGTGCGGCGATCCATCGACGGGAGCCTCCAGCGGCTCGGGCTCGACCACGTCGACCTCTACTACCAGCACCGCGTCGACCCGGCCGTGCCCGTCGAGGACACCTTCGGCGCGCTCGCGGAGCTGGTGCAGGCGGGCAAGGTCCGGCACCTCGGGATCTCCGAGGCCGCCCCGGCGACGATCCGCCGGGCGCACGCGGTCCATCCGCTCACCGCGCTCCAGACCGAGTACTCGCTGTGGAGCCGCGACCTCGAGGACGAGATCCTGCCGACGCTGCGCGAGCTCGGCGTCGGGCTCGTGCCGTACTCGCCGCTCGGTCGCGGGTTCCTCACGGGAGCCGTGACGCGCGACAGCCTCGGCGCCGGTGACTTCCGCGCCAGCAACCCGCGGTTCGCCGGCGACGCCTTCGACGCGAACCTCGCGCTCGTGGACGTCGTCCGCGGGGTCGCCGAACGGCACGGTGCCACGCCCGCGCAGGTCGCCCTCGCCTGGGTGCTCGCGCAGGGCGACGACGTCGTGCCGATCCCGGGCACGCGCCACGAGCGCTACCTCGAGGACAACGTGGGCAGCACCACCGTCGCGCTCACGGGCGAGGACCTCGCTGCCCTGGAGACGACGTTCCGTCCCGAGAACGTCACGGGCGCCCGCTACGAGGACATGTCGGGCGTGGGGCGCTGACCCTCCGGGTCGCGGCGCGGCGACGGTGCGATGACGCGCGGGTGAACTCTTCGCGATGGCAGCGTTGTCACGCAGTCATCTCGAGGACGTAGGCTGCGTCGGGTGGGACGCGACGTGGCGGGCAGCGCGAAGATGGCGCAATCTGGGAAGGGCGCCACTCGTGTGACCGCAGCCACCCGGCGCGACGCCGTACGTCTCAGGGGAGTCATGCTGACCGATCGCACCACCCGCAAGCCTCCGATCGGCGCTGCGCGCCGCGCGAGCGCGGTCGTCGCGCTCGCGGCCGCGGCGTCGCTCGGCGCCCTCGGCGCGGCCAGCGCGCACCCCGGCTCGCTGCCCGCGGTCATGGAGCCCTCCGTCCCCGCGACCCCGGTCGCTGCGACGCCGGTCGTGACGACGACGCCCGAGGCCACGGCGGCGCCGGTCACGACGATGGACCGCGCGGACGTGCTCGCCCTGCTCTCGCGCGCGGACGACTACCTCGCGCAGCAGCCCGACGCCGTCGGCGGACCGGTCGCCCAGGCCGCGAGCGAGACCGGGATGCTCCTGGTCACGTACGACGCGCAGAGGGCCGCGACCGCCGCCCTGACGCCGCCCGTCGACCTCCCGGTCAGCCCGCTCGAGCCGCCCGACCCGATGACCACGTCGCCCTGGGACAAGGTCGTCGGCTCGGAGGGCTCGTCACAGGACGCACTCACGCCGGGCGACGGCCTCCAGGCCGGCCCCACGGGCACGCCGACGACGGAGCCAACCACGGCCCCGACCGGTACCGCGACCTCCGCACCCGGGAGCACGACGTCGCCGACGGGCAGCCCGACCAGCACGACCGGCCCGACCACCGGGGTGCTCGCCGCCGACGGCACGTCCTCGGACGGCTCCCTGCCCACCACGGGAACGTCCGGCCTCGCCGGCGCCGGGACCGGTCTAGCAGCCGGCAGCGCGGACCCGAGCGGCACCGGCCTGAGCGAGCTGGGCGGCGCCGACCCGACCGGCGCCGACGGATCCGGGGCGGACACCGCCGGGTCCGACGCCGCACCGTCCGACGCGTCGTCGTCCGACGTGCCGTCGGCGAACCCGACGAGCCCTGCGGGTCTCCTCGACGGCACCGACGCGGACGGCGCGCTCCCCGACCCCACCGGCACCGCCGCGCCGACCGGCACGCCGTCCCCGACCCCGTCGGCCGGGACGGTCCCGTCGGCAGTCCCCAGCCCTGCGCCGTCGTCCGCGGCGACGCCCTCGGCTCCGACGACGGCGCCCACCACGGGGTCGACCGCCGGCCTCGACGGCGGACCGTCCGGCGTCCCGACGAGCCCCGCGGGTAGCGCAGCCACGGTGCCCACGCCGTCCGCGGGCAGCGGGATCCCCTCGACCGACCCGACCGGCGCGGCGACCCCGAGCGTCCCGAACGCCGGGGCCACGATGCCGGGCTCGACCCCGACGACCGGCGCGACGCCGTCGGCGACCGCGACGCCGGGCGCGACCGGAACCGGGACGAGCGACGGCACGGCCGCGAGCGGTGACGACGGCGTGCTCGCCGACCCCGACTCCCAGGACGGCACCGCGCCGGTGACCTGGGCGGAGGTCGTCGCCGCGGCCGAGCGCCTCGCGACGGCGCTCGACGCGGTCGACGCAGCCGGGACGGCGACCGACCCGACCGGACCGGGCGCCCTCGGCGCGCCGGGCACGACGACGGCGGTCACCGGCACCCTCGCCCACCAGCTCCAGGTGCTCGCCCAGCGGTACGGGACGAGCGTGGACGGGTATCGCAACGGCGAGATCCCGGCGTCGGCGCTCTGCCCGCTGAGCTTCGCGCCCGGGCAGATGCTCCGCTGCGACGCCGCCAACCGCCTCGAGGCGCTCGACAAGCTCTACGAGAAGGAGTTCGGGCACCCCATCCCGATGACCGACTCGTACCGTCCCATCGCCGTCCAGATCGAGCTTCGCAAGACCAAGCCCGGCCTCGCCGCCGTCCCCGGCACGTCGAACCACGGCTGGGGCCTCGCGGTCGACCTCGGCTACCCGATCTCCACCGGCCACTCCGCGGAGTACGTGTGGATGCGCCAGCACGCTCCGGCGTACGGGTGGGACAACCCGTCGTGGGCGCACCCCGACGGCAGCAAGCCCGAGCCCTGGCACTTCGAGTTCTACTCCGGCGGTGTACTGCCGACCGGGACCCCGATCGCCGGGTACACCGGCCCGACGGCGCCCGTCGACGTCGAGGACGCGCCGCCCGCGCCGTCGGACCACAGCACCACGAAGTCGCCGACCTCCAAGCCGACCTCGAAGCCGAAGCCCACGCCGACGGCGAAGCCCACGCCCACCCCCACCCCCACGGCGAAGCCGACCCCGACCCCGACACCGACCCCCACCCCCACCCCCACGGCGGTGAAGGTCCCGTCCGGGCTGGTCGGCGCGGAGCTCGCCGCGGCGCAGTCGAAGCTCAAGGCGATCGGCCTCGTGGCCGGCGCCCCGACCAAGGCCTACTCGGCGGACGTCCCCGCCGGCGACGTGATCAGCGTCGACCCGAAGGAGGGCACGTCGGTCAAGGCCGGATCCACGGTCGCGATCGTGGTGTCGCGCGGGCCCGAGCCCGTCAAGCAGGTGACGGTCCCGGCCGGCATCGTCGGGCAGGACCTCGCGACCGCGAAGGCGAAGCTCACGCAGGCCGGTCTCGCGGTCGTGGTGGCGGCCACGGAGCAGCCGTCCGAGACCATCCCCGAGGGCGGCGTCGTGAGCGTGACCCCGGGCGAGGGCACCACGGTGGACGTCGGGACGACGGTGACGCTGGTCGTCTCGTCCGGTTCCGGTTCGACGCCGACGCCGGACCCCACGCCGACCCCCGACCCGACGCCCACCTCCGACCCGACGCCCAGCTCCGACCCCACGCCCACCTCCGACCCGACGGAGCCCGCGGCCGCGCCGACCCCGACTGACGCGGCCACTCCCACGGCCACCGCGACCGAGGCGGCCCGGGAGCCGGAGACGGAGTGACGGCGTCGGCGGTGTGCTCCGGCTGACGCGTCCGCACCGACCACCTACGCTCGCAGTCATGAGCACCGAGACCGTCGTCGCCGCCCTCCAGGCCACCGGCATCCCGTACGAGGTCACGCAGCATGCCAGGGCCCGCTCGCTCGTGGAGGCGGCCGAGCTGCAGGGCGTCGAGCCGAGCCGGATCGTGAAGACGCTCGTGGTGCGCCGCGGCGAGGACGACTACCTCTTCGTCCTCGTGCCCGGCGACCGGACGATCTCCTGGCCCAAGCTGCGGACGCTGCTCGGTGTCTCTCGGCTCTCGATGCACGACGCCGCGGTCGCGAAGGACGTGACGGGCTACGAGCGCGGCACCATCACGCCGTTCGGGTCATCGCGCGCGTGGCCCGTGATCGCCGACGAGCGCGTCTCGGGCACCATCTCCCTCGGGGGCGGCGCGCACGGCGTGGGGATCCGGCTCACCGCCGACGACGCGGTCCGGGCGCTGGGCGCGACCGTCGCCGACGTGACGGAGGAGGCGCCGGTCCGGGGCTGAGCCCCCTGGTCGAGCGGCGCCGGCACCGGGCCGGGCGTGACGTCCGTCTCGTGGCCCAGGGGTGCAGGCCGTGCGCGCGCGTGAAAGGCTCGGGCCGTGCCCCTGAACGCGATCGAAGGGACCGGTACCTCGCCCGGGGTCCCTGTCGACGTGCCCGAGCCGCAGGCCGTGCTCGGCACGCTCACGACGTCCGCCGCCTTCCTCGTCGTGAGCGTCCGTGACGCCGCGGGAGCGGACGGGCGGGTGCTCGACGTGGCCGCCGACATCGGCTCGCTGGTGCGCGCCGTCGGCTTCCGTCAGTCGGAGGCCGGTCTGACGTGCGTCGTCGGCTTCGGCTCGCGCTACTGGGACCGGGTCGGGCCGGCCAGGCCCCGCCCGGCGCACCTGCACCCGTTCCGGGCGATCCAGGGTGCGCGGCACGACGCCGTCGCGACGCCGGGCGACGTGTTCTTCCACGTGCGGGCGAACCGGCAGGACCTGGTGTTCGAGCTGACCCGCCTGCTGATGGACGCGCTGGGCGAGGACGTGCAGGTCGAGGACCACACCGTCGGCTTCCGGTACTTCGACTCGCGCGACCTCCTGGGCTTCGTCGACGGCACGGAGAACCCGACGGGCCGGGACGCCGCCGCCGCGTCGATCGTGGGGCTCGACGCCGAGCCCGACTTCGCGGGCGGGAGCTACGTCGTCGTGCAGAAGTACGTGCACGACCTCGCCGCCTGGCACGCGCTGCCCGTCGAGGAGCAGGAGCGTGTGATCGGCCGGACGAAGCTCGACGACGTCGAGCTCGACGACGACGTCCAGCCGTCCAGCTCGCACGTCTCGCTCAACACGATCGTCGACGAGAACGGCGAGGAGCACGACATCCTCCGCGACAACATGGCGTTCGGCGACCCGTCCACCGGGGAGTACGGCACGTTCTTCATCGCCTACGCGGACGACCCTTCCATCACCGAGCTCATGCTCGAGCGCATGTTCGTGGGCGCGCCCGCAGGCAACTACGACCGGATCCTCGACGTCTCCACGGCCGTCACCGGCTCGCTCTTCTTCGTCCCGTCCCTCCCGCTCCTCGAGTCCCTGGCGGAGGGCGACGACCCGACCGTCACCACCGCGGACCTGGCACGAATCGCGTCTCAAGGCCCGACCCACGCCGTCACTGACGTCACACGAACGGCGCGGGAGCCGAAGCGCAACCCGAGCCTGGGACCCGGAGCGGACGTCTCACGCGGCGAAAACGGAACCCGGACACCTGAGGGGGCGGGCAGGGCGGAGGACGCGAAGGCCGTGGCGGGGCTGGCGGGAGGCGCCCGAGGGACGAGGGCGCCGGATGGTAGGCCGAGCTCCTCCGCCCCGTCCGCCCCCGGCAGCACCCACGGTGACGCGACCGGCCCACAAGAAGACCTCCGCATCGGCAGCCTGAGAGAGGAACCCCAATGAGCAGCATCGACCCGAACGTGACGGTCCAGCCGGTGGCGCAGGTCGTGGGGGCGTCGAACCTCCACCGCTGGTTGGCGCCGGTGAGCGACGCGGCGTGGGCGGAGATCGCGGAGGAGGCGTCGCGGACGTTCCGGCGGAACGTGGCGGGCCGCCGCGTGGTGGACGTGACGGGCCCGCTGGGCGTGGAGGCGGCGGCGGCGAACACGGGCCACGTGTCGGCGATCGACCCGCCGCACGAGGGCACGCGGTCGCGGCTGCGCGAGGTGGTCCCGCTGGTGGAGCTGCGGGTGCCGTTCACGGTGGACCGGCAGGCGGTCGACGACGTGCTGCGGGGCTCGAAGGACTCGGACTGGCAGCCGGTGAAGGATGCCGCGACGGTGCTGGCTCGGGTGGAGGACAAGGCGATCTTCGAGGGCTACGAGGCGGCGCGGATCGGCGGCCTCGGTCCGGGCTCGGACAACGCGCCGGTGGCGGTCCCGGAGGACCCGCGCGAGCTCCCGGACGCGGTGGCGCACGCGGTCACGGAGCTGCGGCTGGCGGGCGTCGAGGGCCCGTACGCCCTGGTGCTGGACGCGGACCTGTACACGGCGGTCTCGGAGACGCGCGACTACGGGTACCCGATCCGTTCGCAGCTCGAGCGCATGGTCGACAGCGACATCGTGTGGGCGCCGGCGCTGCGGGGCGGGTACCTGCTGTCGACGCGGGGCGGCGACTACGAGCTGGTGATCGGCCAGGACGTGTCGATCGGGTACACGGCGCACACCGCGGACACGGTCGAGCTGTACCTGCAGGAGTCGTTCACCTTCCTGTCGTACACGGCGGAGGCGTCGGTCCCGCTGACGCGCTGAGCTCACGGGACGACCGCGCAGGTCCGGAGCGTGCGGGCCATGGCGTCGTGCTCGGCGCGGGTGACCCACAGGCCGTAGGCGGCTTTCACGCGGAGCTGCCGGACGACGTACGCGCACCGGTAGCCGGCGTTCGGCGGCAGCCACTCGGACGCGTCGCCGGCGCTCTTGTCCTGGTTGGCAGGGCCGTCGACGGCGAGCAGGTTGGCGGGGTCGTTGGCGAGGGCGAGCCGGGTGGCGGGCGGCAGGTCCTGGGCGCCGGTCTGCCAGGCGTCGGCGAGCGCGACGACGTGGTCGATCTGGACGGCGGCGGAGTCCGGGCCGCGTCGGAAGCGGATCGTGCGGCCGGTGTACGGGTCGTGGAGGGTCCCCGACTCGACCGTACAGATGTCTCCACCGGTCTTGTACGTCGGGGTCGCGAGGTCGCGTCGGAGCACGTCGTCGCGGGTGTCGCAGCCGTTGTGGTCGACGTCGGCCCAGGCCTGGCCGAACTGCTCGCGCGCGTACCCGTCGGACGACGCGCGGTCCCGCACGGGTAGGTCGGCGAGCTCCTGGCGGGCCCGCGCGAGCTCGGCCTCGGCGACGGGGTAGCGCGCCGCGCGGGCGTGCGCGACGACGTAGGGCGCCCCCACGGCCACCGCGACCACGGCGGCGAGGAGCGCGAGCGCGGTGGCGAGGCGCGTCCGGCGTCGGGCGGGGGAGCGTGCGGGGGTGGGTCGTGGCACCCGGCGAGCGTGGCGCACGGCCCCCGTCCCGGGCGGCCGTGCGCACGGGCGCTGTGCATGGGTCCCGCCGTCCCCAGCCGCGCCGTCGGGCGCCGTGCCCGCGATCCAGACAAACGCGCCGAATTCGCGATTGCCGTCTCGTCAGGCACGATGGACGCGATGATCGAAGAGCACCTGCCTGGCGGCAACACGACGCCCGTCCTGCGGATCGGCGACACCGTGCGCCGCGCTGCGGGCCCGTGGACGACGACGATCCAGTCCTACCTGCGCCACCTCCGGGCCGCCGGGATGACGGGGATCCCCGAGCCGTTCGGCGTCGACGACCGGGGCCGTGAGATCGTCTCGTACCTCGAGGGAGACGTCCCGCACGACAGCCCGGCCTGGCTCTGGACCCCCGAGGTGCTCGACGAGGCCGTGCTGTTCCTGCGCCGCCTCCACGACGCGTCGGTGGGCTTCGTCGCGTCGTCGCCCGCCTGGCGCCTGCCGGTGCACGAGCCCGCCGAGGTGGTGTGCCACAACGACGCCGCGCCCTACAACATGGTGTTCCGCGGCGGCCGCATGGTCGGGCTCATCGACTTCGACACCGCCTCGCCGGGGCCGCGCGTCTGGGACCTGGCCTACCTCGCGTACCGGCTCGCGCCGTACGTCGACGACGCCGGGTGGACCGGCGGGGACGCCGAGCGGACCGCACGGCTCAACCGCATCGTCCAGGTCTACGGGTGGGACCCCATCACGCCCTCCGACGTGCTCCGGACGATGGTCGCCCGGCTCGAGGAGCTCGCCGCGTTCACCGAGGACCGCGCCGCCCAGACGGGCCGGCACGACCTCACCGCGCACGCCGCGATGTACCGCCGCGACGTGGAGCGGATCGCCGTCCTCGCCGAGGGCTGACGGGACCACCCACCGCTCCGCGGTGCCGGACCGCCCCGTGCGGCCTACCGTGGGAGCGTCGAGAGGAGACGCCATGGCACAGCCGAGCGGAGCGACCGGAACCCCGGGGATCGACCCGACGGCGCCCCCGAGCGGCCCGGGCTGCGTCGAGTGCGGCGCCGCGGGCGGCTGGTGGGTCCACCTGCGCCGCTGCGCGGAGTGCGGGCACGTCGGCTGCTGCGACAGCTCGCCCGAGCAGCACGCGAGCCGCCACTTCGCCGAGACGGGTCACCCCGTCATGCGCTCGTACGAGCCCGGCGAGGACTGGTGGTGGGACTACCGGACCAACGACTACACGGACGGCCCCGACCTCGCGCCGCCGCTCGCGCACCCGACCGATCAGGGCGCGCCGTGGCCCACGGACCGCGTCCCCGAGAACTGGCGCGACCTGATCCACTGATTCACCCCCGTCTCACCTGGTCATGGCCGTCACGAAGCGACGTGCCGGCGCTCCCTCATCTCGACGGCGCCCGCGGAAGGCGCCGTCCACATGAACGGGACAGGTGCCGCAGCGCGGCGCCGGCAGGACGGGAACGACGGATGGCAGTCATGACGACGCACCGGGGGCGAGTCGCCCTCCCCGAACCGTGGGAGCGCGAGCTGCGCCGCATGGAGGTGCTGGCGCGGCTCGAGACGGCGCGCGCCGCGCGTCGCGGCACCGTCGCCCGCGCGGTGCGGATGCCCACCCGCAGGCTCACGCCGCGCTGACGTACTCCTTGACGGCCGCGACCAGCTGGGCCAGGCCGTCCTTCGCGTCGGCGAACAGCATCCCCGTGCGCGGGTCGGTGTAGAGCTCGTTGTCGATGCCCGCGTACCCGTGGCCCATCGACCGTTTCACCACGACGACGGAGCGCGCGTGGTCCACGTCGAGGATCGGCATCCCCGAGATCGCCGTCCCCGGGCGGCGGGCCGCCGGGTTCGTCACGTCGTTCGCGCCGACCACCAGCGCCACGTCGCACTGGTCGAGCTCCGCGTTCGCCTCTTCCAGCTCCTTCATCTGCTCGTACGGCACGTTCGCCTCCGCGAGCAGGACGTTCATGTGCCCGGGCATGCGGCCCGCGACCGGGTGGATCGCGTACGACACCGCCACCCCGTGCGACGACAGCAGGTTCGCCAGGTCCGCGAGCTCGTGCTGCGCCTGCGCCGCCGCGAGCCCGTAACCCGGGACCAGGACGACCCGGTGCGCGTACGCGAGCTGGATCGCGACGTCGTCGGCGTCGACCGTGCGCACCGCGGCGCCCGCGCCGACGCTGGCACTGCCCGCCGCGGACGGCGCGTCGCCCGTGCCGAAACCGCCCAGCAGGATCGACCCCACCGACCGGTTCATCGCGTCCGCCATGAGCTTCGTCAGGATCGATCCCGACGCCCCCACCAGCGCACCCGCCACGATCATGACCTCGTTGTCGACGACGAACCCCGCCATCGCCACCGCCAGGCCAGTGAACGCGTTGAGCAGCGAGATCACGACCGGCATGTCCGCGCCGCCGATCGGCAGCACCATGAGGACCCCGAACCCGAGCGCCGCGACCACGGCCACCACGAGCGCGACCGTCGTCGTCGTGCGCGCACCGTCGCTCGACCCGCCGCCCGCGACCGCCACCCCGACCCCGGCGCCGACCGCCACGACCGCCGACACCAGCGCGAGCGCACGCGAACCCCGGAACGTGATCGGGGCCCCGGGCACCCAGCCCTGCAGCTTGCCCGCCGCCACCAGCGAGCCCGAGAACGTCACCGCGCCGATCAGCACGTCCAGCGCCACCGGCACCGAGAACGACGCCGGCAACCCGTCCCACGACCCTGCCGCCAGCTCGCGCGACGCGTCCGCCAGGGCCACCGTCGCTGCCGCGCCGCCCCCGACCGCGTTGAACAACGACACCAGCTGCGGCATCGCCGTCATCCTGACCCGACGCGCCGCGTACAGGCCGTACCCGCCCCCGACGACGATTCCGCCCGCCAGCGCGACCCCCGCCCACACCCCGCCGTGCCACCCGACGCCGCCCCCGTCCTCGTCCAGCAGCAGCAGCGCCGTCACCAGCACCGCCGCCGTCATGCCCGACGCCGACACCACGTTGCCGCGGCGCGCGGTGCGGGGGGAACGCATGAGGTGGAGGCCGAGCACGAAGCACACCGCCGCGCCGAGGTAGACGAGCCACGTGAAGGTGAGCGTCGCGCTCATCGGTCGTTCCTGTCGCCGGTGCCGGTGCCGGTGCCGGTGCCGGGGTCGGGTCCGGCGGCGGGGCCGGCCGGGGCTGCGCCCGACGTGCTCGGGCTACCATCCGCCTCGCTCGTTCCTCGCTCGGCTCCCGCCAGCCCCGCCACGCCCTTCGCATCCTCGGGCGCAGCCCCGGCCCGCCCCGCCGCCTCGGGCGTCCGGCTCGCCTCCGCCGAGGGTGACGTTGCGTGCGCCGAGGGTGACGTTGCGTTCGCCGAGGGTGACGCTGCGTTCGCCGAGGGTGACGTTGCGTTCGCCGAGGGTGATTGTCTTCCTCGGAACATGCCCAGCATGCGGTCGGTGACGACGTAGCCGCCCACGACGTTCATCGCCGCGAACGCCGAGGCCAGGAACGCGAGGACGTAGCCCAGCGGGTTGTCGGCGAGACCCGAGACGAGGATCGCGCCCACCAGGACGACGCCGTGGATCGAGTTCGCGCCCGACATCATCGGCGTGTGCAGGGTCGTCGGGATCTTGCTGATCACCTCGAAGCCGACGAGCAGCGCGAGCACGAAGATGCTGATCGACGACGCCAGCTCCGGGGTCATGCGGTCGCCCCTTCGATCGGGGCAGGGTCGGCGATCGCAGTGTCCGGGGCTGGGGGGACCCGGATCGCGCGCACGACCTCGTCGTCCGCGTCCACGTCGAGGCGACCCTCCCGGACGACGGCGCGGAGCACCGCGGCGACGTTGCGTGCGTAGGCGGACGAAGCGGCCGTCGGAAGCTCCGACGCGAGGTTGCCCGCGCCCACGAGGGTCACGCCGCCCGGCGTGACGACGCGCTCGTCGGGCACGGACCCCTCGACGTTGCCGCCGAGGTCGCTCGCCCCCAGGTCGACGACGACGCTGCCGGGCCGCATCGCGGCCACGGTCTCCACGGTGACCAGGACGGGCGGTCGGCGCCCGGGCACCTGCGCCGTCGTGATCACGACGTCGAACCGCGCGACGTGCCCCGCGAGCTCGGCCTGCTGGGCGGCGCGCTCGTCGTCGGTGAGCTCGCGCGCGTAGCCGCCCTCGCCCGCGCCCGCGGG
Source organism: Luteimicrobium sp. NPDC057192 (assembly GCF_042670205.1). Classification (NCBI taxonomy): domain Bacteria; kingdom Bacillati; phylum Actinomycetota; class Actinomycetes; order Micrococcales; genus Luteimicrobium; species Luteimicrobium sp. NPDC057192. The sequence goes on from NZ_JBHUWD010000001.1 coordinate 292,065, forward strand.
GGTGCTCGTGAGCTGGAGGAACGTCGCGCCGAGCGAGCGGACCTCGTCCGCCGACGACGGCCGGATGTCGTACCCCGTGACCTGCGCGCCCAGGCGCCGGGCCGTCCCGATCGCCTGGAGGCCGGCCACGCCGGTGCCGAGCACGAGGACCTGCGCGGGCTTCGCGGTCCCGGCGGCCGTGATCATCATCGGGAAGAACCGCCCGAACGCCTCGGCCGCGACGATCGCCGCCCGGTACCCCGCGACCGAGGCCTGCGAGGTGAGCGCGTCCATCGTCTGGGCGCGCGAGAGCGTGCGGGGGAGGAGTGCCAGGTCGAGTGCGACGACCCCGGCGTCGGCGAGGGCGTGCGCCTCCTCGGCGTGGCCACCGAGCGCGAGGAGACCCACGACCACCTGGCCGCGGTGCAGGGAAGCCGTGAGACCGGCGTCGGGCACGCGGACGCACGCCAGGACGTCCGCCGCCAGGACGGCGGACCCGTCGCCGAGCGTCGCCCCGGCGGCCTCGTAGGCCGCGTCCGGGAAGAAGGCCGCCTCGCCCGCCCCGTGCTCGACGACGACCGAGAGCCCGTCGCGGACGAGCCGCCCGACGACCTCCGGCACCAGGGCCACGCGTCGTTCGCCGGCGCCGTGCTCGCGCAGGACCCCCACGCTCACGGGTGGTGCGTCCGGCGTCAGGGCCACACGACGAACCTATGCCGCGGCGAGCGCTCGCGCGCGGGCGAGCAGCGCGTCCATCGCGTCGGGCGTGAGCTTGCCCGTGAACGTGTTGTGCGGGCTCGGGTGGTAGCAGCCCAGAAGTGTGACCTGACCTGCGTCGACGCCACCCTCCGACGTTTCACGTGAAACCACCGTCTCTGCGCCGTGACCGAAGCGTGGGCGCGGCCGGGGGACGGCCCAGCCCGCCGCCGCCAGCACGTCGAGCGTCGCGTTCCACCCGAACGCGCCGAGCGTCACGACGACCCGCGGTCCGACGAGCTCGAGCTCGCGCGCGAGGTAGGGGGAGCACGTCCGACGCTCCTCGGGCGTGGGCTTGTTCTCGGGCGGCACGCAGTGCACCGGGGCTGCGAGGCGGGCGCCGGTGAGCTCGAGCCCGTCGCCCCGCGCGACGGACGTGCCCTGGGACGCGAGGCCCGCACGGTGCAGCGCCGCGATCAGGAAGTCGCCGGACCGGTCGCCCGTGAACATCCGGCCCGTCCGGTTCCCGCCGTGCGCCGCGGGAGCCAGCCCGACCACGAGGATCCCGGCGGCCGGGTCGCCGAAGCTCGGCACGGGACGCGCCCAGTACTCCTCGGCCGCGAACGCGGCGCGCCGCTCGCGCCCCACCTGCTCGCGCCACGCGACCAGCCGGGGGCACGCCGTGCACCCGACGACCAGCGTGTCGAGCGTGGCGAGATCGCGCGCCGCGGGGGCGTGGGACGGATTGCGGGCGGTGTCGTCCGTGGTCGCGGCGCCGGGCGCCCCGACGGGGGAGTCCGGTGAAGGCTCGAGGGAGGACGGCACCCGTCGATCGTCCCACCCGGGATCGCCCCGTACCGTACCGGGGTGCGCTTCCTCCGTAGGCTCCTCATCACCGTCATCGTCCTCGCCCTCCTCGCCGTCGCGGCCGACCGCGTCGCGTGCTGGGCGTTCGAGCGGACCTTCGCCCACGAGGCGACCGCCCAGACCGACGCGCGCGACGTCTCCGCCTCGATCCACGGCTTCCCGTTCCTGACCCAGCTCTGGAACGGCTCGCTCGACGACGTCACCGTCAGTGCCGGATCGGCGACCTTCGGCGGGACGACCGTGACCGACGTCGACGTCGACGGCACGGGCGTGAGCCTCACCTCGCCGTACGTCGTGACGGACGGGACGGTCGAGGCGACCGTCCCGTCGGCGGAGCTCGAGAAGCAGGTCGCCGCTCGCACGCGTTCCGACGTCGCCATCGAGGCGACCGACGACGGGCTCGTCGCGACCACGAAGGTCTTCGGGCTGGACGTCGGCCTCGTGCTCGAGCCGAAGGTGTCGGGCGGCTCGCTCGCCGTCGACGTCAAGGCCGCGAAGATCGCGGGCGCCACCGTCTCGGCGAACGCGCTCCCGGGCGGCCTGGCGAGCACGCTCGACGGGCTCAAGGTCCCGCTCGACCTGCCGAAGGGCGTCACGCTGACCGGTGCGAGCGTGGTGCCGGCGCGCGACGGCTCCGACGGCGGGGTACGGGTCAGCGCCACGGCCTCGGACGTGGCGCTCGAGCATCTCGCGTCCTCCTGATCGCGGCGCCCACGGTGCGAACCGTGGTTACGAGGCAGTAACACAACGCGCATACTGTGTGCCGCGGCGTCGCGAGGTGCGACGCCTGGGCTGCAACGCTTGCGGCGCAACCTCAGGAGGAACGATGCGACGACTTCGCACCATCAGCACCGCCCTCGTGGCCACGGCCACCCTGGCCGCCGTGCTCGCCGGCTGCTCCGACTCGGGCGACTCCGGTTCCGGAGACAAGGCCTCGGCCGGCGCCGCGACGTTCGACCCGAGCTCGGTCGCCAAGGACGCCACGCTCGCCGCCGCCGTCCCCGACGCCGTGAAGAGCGCGGGCACCCTCCGTGTGGGCACGGACACCACGTACGCGCCCGCCGAGTACATCGGCGACGACGGCAAGACGCCCGTCGGCTACGACGTGGACCTCGTCAAGGCGATCGCCGCGACCCTCGGCCTCAAGCCGGACATCCAGACGTCGAAGTTCGACAACATCATCCCGTCGATCGGCTCGCGCTACGACATCGGGGTCTCGTCCTTCACGATCAACCCGGACCGCGCCAAGCAGGTCAACATGATCGAGTACTTCCAGGCCGGCGAGGCCTTCGCCGTCCAGAAGGGCAACCCGAAGAGCGTCGACCAGAGCGACCTCTGCGGCAAGACGGTCGGCGTCCAGACGGGCACGGTCGAGGCCGACGAGCTCGCCGACCTGTCGAAGAAGTGCACCGACGGCGGCAAGGACAAGATCGACCAGCTGAGCTACGACTCGCAGGCCGACGTCACCACGAACCTCGTCGGCGGCAAGCTCGACGCCATGTACGCGGACTCGCCGATCATCGCCTACGCGCTGTCGCAGACGAACGGCCAGCTCGAGCAGCTCGGTGACGTGTTCGCGACCGCCCCGCAGGGCATCGTCGTCTCCAAGACCGACCAGCCGCTCACCGACGTCATCCAGAAGACCGTCCAGAAGCTCATCGACGACGGCACCTACGGCAAGATCCTCAAGGCCTGGGGCAACGAGGAAGGCGCCGTGACGACCGCCGAGCTCAACCCGTCGGTCGGCTGACCGCCCGAGCGGGAGCAGACTGAGCGTCATGAGCGATCTCGCAGGGCAGGGCCGGGCAGCGTCGCCCGGCCCTGCCGCACCGTCCACCGACCCCGTCCCCGACCGGATCCACGCGGTCCCCGTCCGCCACCCCGGCCGCTGGCTGTCCGCGGTCGTCGTGCTCGTGCTCGCGGCGATGGTCGTGCACGCGCTCGTCACCAACGACAAGTTCGACTGGCCGACCGTCGGGAAGTACCTCTTCAACGAGCAGGTCGTCCGCGGTGTCGGCTGGACGCTGTGGCTCACCGTCGCGGCGATGATCCTCGGCATCGTGCTCGCGGTGCTGCTCGCGATCATGCGACGGTCCGACAACCCCGTGATGCGGTACACGAGCTGGGTCTACATCTGGTTCTTCCGCGGCACCCCGATCTACACCCAGCTCGTGTTCTGGGGCCTCATCTCGGTCCTGTACCCCAAGATCTCCCTGGGGATCCCGTTCGGGCCGGAGTGGTTCCACTTCACGACGACGGAGCTCGTCACCGCGTCGCGCGCCGCGATCCTCGGGCTGGGCCTGAACGAGGCCGCCTACCTCGCAGAGATCGTCCGGGCCGGGCTGCAGTCCGTCGACCGCGGGCAGGAGGAGGCCGCCCGCGCGCTCGGCATGAAGGACTCCACGATCCTGCGGCGCATCGTCCTCCCGCAGGCGATGCGGGTCATCGTCCCGCCCACGGGCAACGAGACGATCTCCATGCTCAAGACGACGTCGCTCGTCCTCGCGGTGCCGTTCACGCTCGACCTGCAGTTCGCGACGAACGCCATCGCCAGCCGGACGTTCCAGCCGATCCCGCTGCTCGTGGTCGCCGCCCTCTGGTACCTCGCCATCACGAGCGTGCTCATGATCGGCCAGCACTACCTCGAGCGGTACTACGGGCGCGGTTTCGACGAGCACCACCGCGGCGGACGCCGCGGCGGGCCGGGCGGGCGGACCACCCGCCAGGAGGCGATCGCCGAGGCGGGGACGACGCCCGACATCGCGGTCTTCGACGACATGGGCCGGCCGCACGCCGGCGGCGCGGGAGGTGCCCGATGAACGAGTCCACCACCAGCGGCACGGCACCGATGGTCGAGATCGACGGCCTGCACAAGGAGTTCGGGCACCTGCACGTGCTCCGGGGCATCGACCTCGTCGTGCCGCGCGGGAGCGTCTGCGTCGTCCTGGGGCCGTCCGGGTCCGGCAAGTCCACCGTCCTGCGCTGCGTCAACGAGCTCGAGGACATCACCGCGGGCCGCATCCGCGTCGACGGCGAGCTCATGGGTTACCGCGAAGGCACCCGGGGCGGGAAGCCCGCCCTGTTCCGGCTCAGCAGCCGCGACATCGCCCGGCAGCGCGCGCGCATCGGCATGGTGTTCCAGCGCTTCAACCTGTTCCCGCACATGACGGCCCGGCAGAACGTCATGGAGGCGCAGGTCCAGGTGCTCCGGCGCTCCAAGGCCGAGGCCGGCGCTCGCGCCGACGAGCTGCTCCGCCGCGTCGGCCTCTCCGACCGCGCCGAGCACTACCCCGCCCAGCTCTCCGGCGGGCAGCAGCAGCGCGTCGCCATCGCACGCGCGCTCGCCATGGACCCCGAGCTCATGCTCTTCGACGAGCCCACCTCCGCCCTCGACCCCGAGCTCGTCGGGGAGGTCCTCGCCGTCATGCGCGACCTCGCTGCCAGCGGCATGACGATGATCGTCGTCACGCACGAGCTCGGGTTCGCCAAGGAGGTCGCCGACCAGGTGGTCTTCATGGCCGACGGCGTCGTCGTCGAGCGGGGCACGCCGTCGGAGGTGCTCGAGAACCCGCAGGAGGCCCGGACGCGGGAGTTCCTGGCGAGCGTGCTCTAGGGGACCCGGGCAGGTCCCGAGACGCGAACGAGCCCGGCACCCCTCGCGGGGAGCCGGGCTCGTCGTCAGCGGCCCAGGGGCCGCCGAGGCTCAGATCAGAGCGGGCGGATGTTCTCCGCCTGCGGGCCCTTCGGGCCCTGCGTCACGTCGAACTCGACGCGCTGGTTCTCGTCCAGCGAACGGAAGCCCGTCGACTGGATGGCCGAGTAGTGCGCGAAGACGTCGGCGGAGCCGTCGTCGGGGGCGATGAAGCCGTAGCCCTTCTCGCCGTTGAACCACTTCACGATGCCAGTAGCCATGGATATCTCCTTCAGGAGTCGGTACACGCCCCCGACCGTCGAGGGCGCATGCACGGTGTTCGTCGTCGACTCCGGTGAAGAAGACAAGCAAGCACTCGGCGAACACTGTACTAGAGCCGTTCTCGGACCGACAGGCCTAGGGCGCGAGCGCCGCCCGCGCTCGGCACGGAAGCCCTGCTCTCGTCCACCAGGTGAGACGCCGCGCGTGACGCAGCGCCGAGGGGATCACGCGGCGGGCGACACCGAGCGCGGTGAGCGGAGGAGGGGTCACCGTCGGCGGCGGACCCCGACGGAACGCCGGTGTGACACGCATCACTGCTGGTGGCTGCCCATTTCGTGACCGTGCCTCGATGCGAGTCAGGGAGTTTCTGCCTTGTTTCCGGTCAGTCACGATTTCGACACGCGCCGGCGAATGTCTGTTTTTTGGCCCTACGCGGGAGTAACTTGCTCGCCACGTCGGCAAAGCCCGACGTCAGCGAGCCGGGGCCGGCCCCGGCAGGCTTGCACCACCTTGGAGGAACCAGATGCGTCGCAGTCTCCCCACCGCAGCCGTCGCCGTCGCGATGGCCTCCGCACTGCTGTTCGCCGGCTGTGCATCGAAGGACGACTCGGGCGGCGGCGGGGGCGGATCGACGGGAAGCGCGACCGCGTCGGGCGACCTGTCGATCCAGCCGGTCGTCCAGATCGACGAGTCGGGCAAGGAGGTCCCGGCCGCGGACGCCTCGAACGCCGCGGACCCCGCCGGCGACGGGAAGGCCACGTGCGCGTCGACGACGACGATCGCCATGGCCGGCGCCCTCACCGGACCCAACGCCGCGCTGGGCATCAACATCATCGACGGGGCCAAGGTCGCCGTCGACGCGCACAACAAGGCCAACGCGGACTGCCAGGTGCAGCTCAAGGGGTACGACACCGAGGGTGACCCGCAGAAGGCCACGCAGGTCGCGCCCACCATCGTGGCGAACAAGAACGTGGTCGGTCTGCTCGGCCCGGCGTTCTCGGGCGAGACCGCCGCTGTGGGCGACATCTTCCACCAGGCCAACCTGCTCTCCCTGACGGCGTCGGCCACCAACGTGGACCTCACGAAGAACGGCTGGACCAACTTCTTCCGCGGCCTCGCCAACGACGGCGTCCAGGGCCCGGCGGTCGCGCACTACCTGGTCGACTCGAAGGGCTTCAAGAAGGTCTGCGTCGTGCAGGACGACTCCGACTACGGCGTCGGCCTCGCCAAGGCGGTCACGGACGCGCTCGGCGATTCCGCCGACAAGGACTGCGCCGCGAGCGTGAAGGCCGGCGACAAGGACTTCTCGGCGACCGTGCAGATCGTCAAGAGCGCGAACGCGGACGCGATCTTCTACGCCGGGTACTACGCCGAGGCCGCGCCCTTCGTGTCGCAGCTCCGGTCGTCGGGCGTGGACGCGACGTTCGTCTCGGCGGACGGCACCAACGACCCGGAGTTCGTCAAGCAGGCGGGGAGCGCGTCGAAGGACGCGCTGCTGTCCTGCCCGTGCGGCCCGGCGCCCGACCAGTTCGCGACCGACTACAAGTCCACGAACGGCGGGCGTGCCCCCGGTGTCTACTCGGTCGAGGGCTACGACCTCGCGACGATCATGCTCGCGGGCATCGACTCGGGGATCACCGACCGCGCGAAGCTCGTCGACTACGTGAAGAGCTACTCCGGCGACGGGCTCGCCCGCCACTACCAGTGGAGCTCGACCGGCGAGCTCTCCTCGGCGCTCATCTGGATCTACGAGGTCAAGTGATCGACCGCGACGGCCGGGCCCACGGGCTCGGCCGTCGCGGCGTCGTGACCTTGCACCGGATCCACCTCGAGGAGCTCCATGAGCGTCCTGCTGCTCTCTGACGTCCTCGCGTCCGCCCACACCACGCTCGCCGCGGACGGCGTCATCGACTTCAACACCGATCGTCTCTTCTCCAGCTTCTGGTCCCTCACCGTCGACGGACTGACCTACGGCGCGATCTACGCCCTCATCGCCGTGGGGTACACGCTGGTCTACGGCGTCCTGCGCCTCATCAACTTCGCCCACTCCGAGATCTTCATGCTCGGGATGTTCGGGCAGTACGCCGTCCTGTGGGCGCTCGGCTTCGCCCCTCGCGGCGACGTCTACACCCAGGGCACGGCCCTGACGGTGATGTACCTGCTGATCGCGATGATCGGCGGCATGGCCGTCTCGGGCGGCGCGGCCGTCGGGCTCGAACGGGTCGCGTACCGCCCGCTGCGCAAGCGCGGCGCGCCGTCCCTCACGTTCCTCATCACGGCCATCGGCGCGTCGTTCGTGCTCCAGGAGTTCGTGCACTTCGTGCTCCCCAAGCTCACCGGGGGCAACTTCGGCGGGACGACCGCGCAGCAGCCCATCCGCCTCGTGCAGGAGACCACGGTCTTCTCGTTCGGCGGCGCGGACGTCAGCAACGTCGACCTTGTGATCGTGGTCGCGGCCCTCGTGCTCGCGTTCCTCGTCGACCGGTTCGTCAACGCGACGAAGTTCGGGCGCGGGATCCGCGCCGTCGCGCAGGACCCCGTCACCGCGACGCTCATGGGGGTGTCGCGCGAGCGCGTCATCATGCTGACGTTCCTCCTGGGCGGCCTGCTCGCCGGTGCGGCGGCGATGCTCTACAGCCTCAAGATCCCCAACGGGATCATCTATTCGGGCGGGTTCATCCTCGGCATCAAGGCGTTCGCCGCGGCCGTCCTCGGAGGCATCGGCAACCTGCGCGGGGCCTTGCTCGGCGGCCTCCTGCTCGGCGTCATGGAGCTGTACGGGCAGGCGCTGTTCGGGACGGAGTGGCGCGACGTCGTCGCGTTCGTCGTCCTCGTGCTGGTGCTCCTGTTCCGGCCGACCGGCATCCTCGGCGAGTCTCTCGGGAGGGCCCGCGCATGACGACCACGACCAGCACCCCGACCACGGCGAACGGGCGCCCGTACCACGGCGTCGGCGACCGGTTCCGGCTCTGGTGGGACGCCCAGGCGCGGCCGACCCAGTGGCTCGTCGGCGTCCCCTTCATCGTGTTCATCGCGTTCCTGCCGGTCCTTCGGATTCCCGTCCTGACGACCGTCGGCACCGACTTCGGCAGCGTGATGGCGCAGTTCGGGATGATCGCGCTCGTCGCGATCGGCCTCAACGTCGTCGTCGGGCAGGCCGGCCTGCTCGACCTCGGCTACGTCGGCTTCTACGCCATCGGCGCCTACACGGTCGCCCTGCTGACCAGCCCGGACAGCCCGTGGAACCTCACCGACCAGTGGCTCTCCCAGGACTGGGCGTGGCTCTTCTGCGTGCCGATCGCGATCGCGATCACCGCGGTCTCCGGGCTCCTGCTCGGCTCGCCGACGCTGCGGCTGCGCGGCGACTATCTGGCGATCGTGACGCTCGGGTTCGGCGAGATCGTCCGCCTGCTCGCCGACAACCTCACGACGATCACCGGCGGCGGGCAGGGCCTCAAGAAGGTCGCCTACCCCCGTCTGGGCGAGAGCGCCGAGCATCCCGACGGCGTCTTCTCGGCCGGGAACAGCACCCCGCCGTGGAACTCGGGCCTGTGGTGGTTCTGGGTCTCGATCGTGCTCATCGTCATCGTGCTGCTCGTCGTCGGGAACCTGGAGCGCTCGCGCGTCGGCCGAGCCTGGGTCGCGATCCGTGAGGACGAGGACGCCGCCGAGATCATGGGCGTGCCCACGTTCAAGTTCAAGCTCTGGGCGTTCGTCATCGGCGCCGGGATCGGCGGGCTCTCCGGGGCGCTCTACGCCGGGCAGGTGCAGTTCGTCGTCCCGACCAACTTCAACGTCGTCAACTCGATGTTCTTCCTCTGCGCCGTCGTGCTCGGCGGCCAGGGGAACAAGCTCGGCGTCATCCTCGGGGCGTTCGTGATCGTCTACCTGCCGAACTTCTTCCTCGGCCGGACCGATCTGTTCGGCATCCCGATCGACGGCGACACGATCGCGAGCTACAAGTACCTCTTCTTCGGGCTCGCGCTCATCATCCTGATGATCTTCCGGCCGCAAGGTCTGCTGCCGGCGAGGCAGAAGCTCCTCGCGTACTCGCGCCAGCTCTACCAGGCGGCCCGCCGGGCGGCGCTCGCCGGGGACGGCGGCGGCCGCCCCGCCCCGGCCGTCGCCGACGGCCCTGCCGACGGTCCCGGCCGAACGGAGACCAAGGAAGGAGGCGAGCGATGAGCGAGCCCAACAGCCCCGACTCCCTGCGGGCGGGCGCGGAGAGCGAAGAGCAGTACCTCGCCCCCGACGACGAGGTCATGACCAGCGAGGACGTGCGCGAGAAGGACCTGCCCGACGGCGAGGTCGAGGAGATCGACGTCGACCTCGCGACCGTCAACCCGGACCTCGCGGACGAGGCGACGGTCGCCGAGATCGTCGCCGCCGATCGGACGGTCGAGGCGGGGGTCGGCGAGCCGCTCCTCCGGATGGAGGGCGTGAGCGTCAAGTTCGGCGGCCTCACGGCGCTCGACGACGTGTCGTTCGAGATCCGGCGCGGCGAGATCCTCGGGCTCATCGGCCCGAACGGCGCCGGCAAGACGACGGCGTTCAACGCGATGACGGGGGTCTACCGGCCGTCGTCGGGCCGGGTGGTGTTCGACGGGCACCCGCTGGTGCGCGTGAAGCGCAACGAGATCACGCGGCTCGGCATCGCGCGCACGTTCCAGAACATCCGGCTCTTCAGCGACATGACGGCGCTCGAGAACGTCGTCGTCGGCACGGACGCACGGCACCGCACGTCGGTGCCGGGCGCGATCTTCCGGTCCGCGCGGCACCGGCGTGAGGAGCGCGACGCCATCGACCGCGGCATGGCGCTCCTCGAGTTCGTCGGGATCGGGGCGCGCGCGACCCACCAGGCGCGCAACCTCCCGTACGGCGACCAGCGGCGGCTCGAGATCGCCCGCGCCCTCGCGACGGAGCCGAAGCTGCTGTGCCTCGACGAGCCCGCGGCGGGGTTCAACCCGTCGGAGAAGGAGGACCTGCAGGACCTCGTCCGCAAGATCCGCGACGACGGGTTCACCGTCCTCCTCATCGAGCACGACATGCGGCTCGTCATGGGAGTCACGGACCGCATCGTCGTGCTCGAGTTCGGTCGGAAGATCGCGGAGGGCCTGCCGGCCGAGATCCGCGAGGACCCCGCCGTGATCGCCGCCTACCTGGGAGTGCCCGACGATGCCACTGCTTGAGCTCGACGACGTCTCCGTCTCCTACGGTCGGATCGAGGCCGTCCGCCACCTCTCGATCGCGGTCGAGGAGGGCGAGCTCGTCACCCTGATCGGCGCGAACGGCGCCGGCAAGACGACCACGATGCGCGCGATCTCCGGGATCCGCCCGCTCTCCTCGGGCACCATCCGGTTCGACGGTCAGGACATCACCCGGATGCCGGCGCACAAGCGGGTCCTGGCCGGCGTGGTGCAGGCGCCCGAGGGCCGCGGCGTCTTCCCCGGGATGACCGTCATGGAGAACCTCGAGATGGGCGCGTACGCGCGCACGTTCACGACGAAGGCCGAGCACGACGAGACGCTCGACCGTGTCTTCGAGCTGTTCCCCCGGCTCGCGGAACGCAAGACGCAGGTCGGGGGCACCATGTCGGGTGGCGAGCAGCAGATGCTGGCCATCGGCCGGGCGCTCATGGCGCGGCCGAAGCTCCTGCTCCTCGACGAGCCGTCGATGGGCCTCGCCCCCATGGTGATCCAGCAGATCTTCCGGATCATCAGCGAGATCCACGACCAGGGGACGACGGTGCTGCTCGTCGAGCAGAACGCCCAGCAGGCGCTGTCGCGGTCCGACCGGGCGTACATCCTCGAGACCGGCGAGGTCGTGACGACGGGTGCCGGGCCCGACCTCCTGGTCGACCCCGCCGTGAAGGCCGCCTATCTCGGCGTCGCCTGACGCTGTCGCGGACGCCGTCCGCCCTGGTGCCCTCGTGGCGCCGGGCGGGCGGCGTCCGTCGTGCCGTCGCTGAGCCCGGTCTTGTCAGTTCCTGAGAGTTGTGCTTGTCTACCAGAGTCGATTCTGTAATCGATTTCCGGCTGGTCTGGCCGGTGGCTCTGCACCGCGACGATGCGACCCGACCGCGACGGGGCGGTCCTGGAGGGTGAGTGCGATGAGGCAGTCGAACGATCGAAAGCGCCGGCTCGGCGCCGTCCTGGCAGCGGGGGCGGCCGCGCTGGCGACCGCCGTCCTGCCCCTGCCGACGGCGACGGCAGGACCCCTGCCAGCGTCCGCGGCCTCGGCTGCGGCCGTCGGCTTCGACCACGGCCCGGCGTCGCACGGCTCCGGCGCCGCGAAGGGACCCGTCGGCTGGGACACCTACCGGCACCTGGACCGGGTCGACGAGCTGACCACCGGTGTCCGGACACGCCAGTTCTCGAGCTTCGACCGCACCGGCGGCAACGACGACGGCTTCGCCGGCACCCACAGCTGCCTTCGCACCACCGACACGGGGTGCGTCATCGCGGAACGCAGCGGGCCGGGCGAGATCGACTCGATCTGGTTCACGCGCGACAACGGGGACGTCAGCGCGACCGGCACCATCACGGTCCAGCTCGACGGACGGACGGTCCTGGACGCGAGGCTCCAGGACGTCGTCGACGGAAAGCTGGGCGCACCGTTCGTGCAGCCGTTCGTCGCGAACGCCGACCAGAGCTCGGGCGGGGTCTGGATCAAGGTCCCGATGCCGTACCGCGAGTCGATGCGGGTCACGGTGCAGCACAACCCGCTCTTCTACCACGTCACCTACCGCACGTTCCCCGACGCCGTGGGCGTCGCGACCTTCGACCCCTCCGACACCGCGCAGGACGTCATCGACGCCTCGCGGAGCTGGGGCAGCGCGGACCCGAAGCCCGCGGTCGCGGGGGCGCGGACGACGACGACGCCGTTCCGGCTCGCCCCCGGCAGGACCGCGCGGCTGGCCGACCTCAAGGGCGCGGGCGAGATCTCGCAGCTCCGGCTCCGGGTGCCCCAGGTCGTCGGACCGGAGCCGCTGACCGCGATCGCGGACGACGGCCGCGCCCACAAGGGCACCAGCACGTTCACCGTCGCCGTCGACCCGGCCAACCAGGGGGTCCAGCTGCGCCGGCGCTTCGACGCGAACAGCGCGAGGCAGGTGGCCACGGTGACGGTCGACGGCAAGGACGCCGGCCGGTGGGAGGCGACCGACGACGTCGCCGGGGTGTGGAGCTACCAGACCCTCGAGCTCCCGGCGAGCCTCACCGCGGGGAAGTCCCACATCACCGTCACGAACACCTTCGTGTCGGCGACGATCGACTGGAACGAGTTCCACTACTGGGTCGACTCCGTCGTCGGCGGCAAGCCCGTGCGCACGGACGAGCTCGACGTCGGACCGTCCGCCGCCGGGCTCGCGAGCGAGAAGGCCCACGCCTACGCCATCACGGGCCAGACCTGGACCGGCACGCCCGTCCAGACCGACGCCCCCGGACCCGACGACCCTGCGGTCCTGGCCTCGAACGAGCTGCTGCGCGACGTCTACGTCCGGATCAGCTTCGACGGCCGGAAGACGGTGGAGTCGCCCCTGGGCGAGCTCTTCGGCTCGGGTCTCACCGAGGCGCCGGTCTCGGCGCTGTTCTACGCCATGGACGCGGGGGACGGCGGCTGGTACTCGAGCTGGTGGCCCATGCCGTACGCCGAGCGCGCGACCGTCGAGCTCGTCAACCGCTCCGACCGGACGATCGAGTCCGGGACGGCCCAGGTCACCGCGCACGCCGAGCCGGGCCTGGGGCGCCGGCTGCACGGCACCGACCCGACCGTCGGGTACTTCAACGCCACGCACCACCGGGGGGACACCGTCGCCGGGCAGGACTGGACCTTCCTCGACACCGCGGGACGCGGCAAGTTCGTGGGAGTCAGCCACACGATGCGGGGGCACATCACGTCGGGGAACCTGCGTGACTACCTCGAGGGCGACGAGCGCGTCTACGTCGACGGCAGCCGCTCGCCCGCGCTGCACGGGACGGGGACCGAGGACTTCTACGAGTCGGGCTGGTACTTCAACCGGCGCGAGTTCTCCAGCCCGTTCAACGGCCTGTCCGCGATGCCGACGAAGACGAACGGGTGCGCCTACCAGTGCGACTCGCCGTACCGCCTGATGATCGCCGACGCGGTCGCGTTCAGCTCCGGCCTGACGTTCGGCATCGAGCACGGCCCGGTCGACAACGAGCCCGCGGAGTACTCCTCCACGGCGTACTGGTACGGCGCGTCGACCCCGGCCGCGCGGACGACCGACACGATCGACGTGGGCGACGCCGCCGACGAGTCGGCGCACGCCTACTCCGGGTCCGGCGCGGCGACGACGCTGACGGCCCGGTTCGAGGGCGACCACGACGACGAGCCGATGACGGACGACGTCGCGTCCGCGACGGGCGCGGTGACCTTCCGGATGGCCGTGGACCCGCGGGCGTCCGCCGTGGTCCTGCGGCGCACGTCGGACCAGTCTGCCGGCTGGCAGTCGGCGGCCGTGTCGGTAGACGGCAGGCCGGCGGGCACCTGGCTCGAGCCGCTCGACAATGCGACACAGCGCTGGCTCGACGACGAGCTCACGCTCCCGCCGGCGCTCACGGAGGGCAAGCGGCGGATCACGGTCACGCTGACGCCGTCGGACGGGGCTCCCGCCTGGTCGGCCGCGTCGTACCAGGCCCTCTCGCTCGGCCGTGCCCTGCCCGACCACCGGGCGCCGTCGCGCGTGACGGGGCTCGTGGCCACCGGGACCGACGGCAACGCGATCCGGCTCGCCTGGGACGCCGCGTCGGACGACGTCGGGGTGCACGGCTACCGCGTCTACGCGTCGACACGCCCCGGCTTCAGGCCGGACGGCCGCACGCTCGTCGGCACGTCGACGCTGCCGTCGTTCACGCACCGCGACCTCGACCTCCAGCAGACCTGGTACTACCGGGTCCGCGCCGTCGACGGTTCGGGGAACACCGGGCCGGTGTCGGGTGTCGTGCACGCCACGACCGGCTCGACGTGGCGGGTCGAGGGCGAGTCGCTGCTCCCTGCGGTCGCCGCCGACGCTCTCGTGGAGGCCCAGGGCAACTGCTGCGGGGTGACCTGGTCCGGCGACCGCCAGCTGTGGTTCCACGGGGCGAAGGCGGGCGACGCGGTCACCCTGCGCCTCGACGTGCCGCGGGCGGGCACCTACGACGTCTCGGCGGTCATGACGCAGGCCGTCGACTACGCGGTCGCGCAGGTCGCGCTCGACGGGAAGGACCTGGGCGACGCGGTCGACAACTACCGGGCGTCCGGCGTCGGCGTGACGACCAGGCCGCTCGGCTCGGTGCAGCTCAGCGAGGGCGAGCACACGCTCACCCTCACCGCCGTCGGGAAGAACGCGAAGGCCACGAGCTACATGATCGGCCTCGACACGGTGAACCTCACGCTCCGGGGAGGCTCCGACGTCCGGGTCACGCCGTACACGCGGACGACGTCCGTGGTGCTCGGCGGGGACCGGAAGCGCATCTACGACCCCTCGGCGGGCGAGGACGAGGCCTGGTACGTCAACGACCACACGTTCGTGCGCGGCGCGGACGGCACGTGGCACCTGTTCGGCATCACGCACGCCGAGCCCGCGGACCCGCTGGACGAGAGCTTCTTCGCCCACGCCACCGCGTCGAGCCTCACGCAGGCCCAGTACACGAAGCAGCCGGGCGTGATCCACGCCGACCTCGACCTGGGCGAGAAGCACGTGTGGGCGCCGTTCGTGCTCGAGCACGACGGCACCTACTTCATGTACTACTCGGCCGGTCTGGACGACGACCACGAGACGTACCAGATCCGGCTCGCCACCAGCACGGACCTCAGCACGTGGACGAAGCGGCCCGACGCGCTCTTCCGGGACGGCTTCGACGCGCGCGACCCGATGGTCCTCCGCGTCGGGAAGCAGTGGGTCATGTACTACACGGCGACCTCGACGCCGTCGGGCGGGAACCACGAGGTCGCCTACCGGACCAGCACCGACCTGGTGCACTGGGGTGCGAAGCACGTCGCCTTCACGCACCCCGCCACGGGCACGTCCGGCGGCCCCACGGAGTCGCCCTTCGTCGTGCACAAGGACGGCTGGTACTACCTGTTCGTGTGCTGCCAGGCCGGGTACGACGACACCCGCGTCTACAAGAGCCGCGACCCGCTGCACTTCTCGTACGACGACGCCGCGGGCCACGTGGCCGAGCATGCCGCGGAGGTCGTCCAGGACACCGACGGCCGGTGGTACGTCAGCGGCGCCGGCTGGGGCGCGGGGGGCGTCTACCTGCGACCGCTGGACTGGCAGGGGACCGAGGTCACCGAGGGCAGGACCGTCACGGCGCCGGGCTACCGGCTCGACGTCGAGACGTCGCCACGCACCCAGGTGCGCTCCATGGACGTCGCCGACGGCTCGGGCGGGTTCCGGCGCGTCCTCGACGACGACTACAGAGGGACCTCGCCCTACCTCGGGGTCGGGAACTTCGGGAACACGGACGTCACGGGCGCCGCGCGTGCGGTCCGCGTGGACGGGTCGACGCTCCGGCTCGAGGACGTCCCGCTCGGCGACGAGCCGGCGTCGGTGGACTGGACGCTGGACCTGGGTACGAACGCGTTCACGTCGTCGGCGGACCTGCACGTGACGGGCGCGCTGTCGGCTCCCGTCTGGGAGGCGTCGTTCACCGTCGACGGCGCCGGCCTGCGCACCGGCGACGACGCGAACCCCGACCGTCCCGGCGGTGACGTGCACGGGTTCCCGGCCTGGACGCAGTCGACGGGGCCGGACGCGAGCGTCGCGGCCCGGTACCAGGGCGGGGCGTTCGGGACCGACAACCGCTTCTACGCCGGCTCGGGCGCCGTCGTCTGGCAGCCGCTGTGGCAGCCCGGCGGCCGTCCCGTGGGAATCGGCACCTACCCGCTCGGGAGCCTGCGGCTGGGCGCGAGCCCGATCGGCGGCGACGACGAGCTCGGGGCGACGCTGGGCGGCTGATCGGCCCGCCGGATCTCGGCCTGGGCACGAGGGAGGGGGCGGCCGCCGGACCCACCGGCGG